>JAUNUF010000045.1 GCA_030538315.1 Propionibacteriaceae bacterium | reverse complement strand
CACGGCTTCTTCAAGGCCAACATGTTCCTCGGCGCCGGCTCCGTGATGCACGGCATGAACGACGACGTGAACATGCGCCACTACGGCGCGCTGGCTGGCCCCATGAAGCTCACGTTCCTGACGTTTGGCTTGGGTTACCTCGCCATCATCGGCTTCCCGTTCTTCGCAGGCTTCTACTCGAAGGACCACATCATCGAGGCCGCCTTCCAGCAGAACACCGTCTATGGTGTGCTCGCGCTGATCGGCGCCGGCGTCACGGCCTACTACATGACGCGCCTGATGATGATGACGTTCTTCGGCAAGAAGCGTTGGGAGGACGGCGTCGAGCCGCATGAGTCTCCCTTCGTGATGACCTTCCCGCTGATCGTCCTTGCCATCCTCTCTGTGGGCGCTGGCCTGCTGATGAACGGCTGGATCCAGGATTGGCTGGCCCCCACCACGGGTCAGGAGCCGCACAACACGCCGCTCATCCACTTCACCACCGTCGGCCTCATCACGCTCGCCGTGGTCGCCGTCGGCGTGGCCATCGGTTGGTTCCTGCACAAGGGAGACATCCCGCGTGAGGCACCCGCCACCAAGAACCCGCTCGTGCATGCGGGCCGCAACGACCTCTACGGAGATGCCTTCAACGAACACGTCGTCATCCGCCCCGCGAAGGGTCTGGCCGCCGGTCTCGGCGCGTTCGACCGCAGCGTGGCCGACGGTGCCGTGATGGGGTCCGCAGCGGTTGCCAGCGGTGTGGGCGAATGGTTCCGCAAGCTGCAGAACGGCTACGTGCGTAGCTACGGCCTCACCGCAGGTGTGGGTCTGCTGCTGCTGGCCGCCGTCGTGATCATCGGGCAGCTGGGCTAAGGAGTAACTGAGAAATGACAATGGCATTCCCGCTCTTGACGGTCCTTGCCCTGGTGCCCATCCTCGGCGCCGTCGTGCTGTTCTTCGTGAAGGGGCAGGTCGGCAAGCTGATCGGCTACGGCTTCGCGCTGACCACGCTAGTGCTGGGCGTCCTGGCCTTCATCCTGCATTCGCAGGGTGCGGCCCTCGCCGAGAACGTCCCTTGGATTCCTGCGATCGGCGCGCACTACGCGCTGGATCTCGACGGCATGGGCGCCATCCTGGTGCTGATGACCGTCATCCTCGTCCCCGTCGTGCTGCTCGCCGAGTGGCATGTGGGGGAGGGCGAGACCGATCGCTGGGGTGGCTCCACGTTCTTCGCTCTGGCGCTGCTCCTGCAGGGTCTCGCGCTCTACGTGTTCATGGCCTCTGATGTGCTGCTGTTCTACGTGGCCTTCGAGGCGACCCTGATCCCCACCTACTTCCTCATCGGAGGTTTCGGTGGGCCGCGTCGTCGCGCTGCCGCCATCAAGTTCCTCATCTACTCGCTGGCCGGTGGTCTGGTCATGCTGGTGGGCGTCGCCGGTGTGTATGCCGTCACAGCCCAGAACGGGCGCCCCAGCTTCCTGCTGGGCGACTTGGTGGGGCTTGAGATGGACACCAACATCGGCCGCTGGCTGTTCGTGGCCTTCTTCTTCGCCTTCGCGGTGAAGGCTCCGCTGGCCGGTCTCCACACGTGGCTGCCGGATACCGCCGAGCAGGTGACCCCCGGCACATCCACGCTGCTCGTCGGCATTCTGGACAAGATCGGCACCTTCGGCATGATCAAGATCTGCCTCCAGGCCTTCCCGGAGGCCTCGCAGTGGGCCACCCCGGTGATCCTGGTGTGGGCGATCATCTCCATGCTGTACGGCGCGTTCATGGCCTTCGGCGCCAAGGACCTGCTGCGTCTGGTGTCCTACACCTCCATCAGCCACTTCGGCATCATGGTGTTCGGCATCTTCGCGCTGACCACCCAGTCGATCACCGGCACGATCTTCTACATGCTCATGCACGGCCTGTCGACGGCTGCGCTGTTCCTCGTCGTCGGGTTCATGATCCGTCGCCGTGGCAGCGCCGACATCGACGCGTTCGGTGGCGTGCAGAAGGTGGCCCCGGTGCTCGCCGGCGTGCTGCTGATTTCCGGCCTCTCGGCCCTCGGCCTGCCCGGCATGGGCAGCTTCGTGGGCGAGTTCCTGGTGCTGGCAGGCTCCTGGCAGCGCTACCCCGTCTACATCGTGTTCCTGGTGCTGGCCATGGTGCTGGCTGCCGTGTACGTGCTGCGCATGTACAAGACCACGATGACGGGCGAGGTGACCGAGCAGGTCACCACGCACGTCACCACAGATCTCACGCTCCGCGAGAAGGCCGTCGTGGCCCCGCTACTCGTGCTCCTCGTGGTCTTCGGGTTCGTCCCGGGGCCCGTGCTGAACGTGGCTGATGCCGCGGCTCAGGGCACGATGGCAACCGTTGGCGTGACTGATCCCGCCCCGCAGGCAGAGGAAGGCAACTGATGATCAACCTCTTGGAGACGCCGATCCCCGCTCCGCAACTGGAGTGGATGCTTCTGGCGCCGCTGTTCGTCCTGCTGGGTGTGGGTGCGCTGGGCATCCTGCTCGAAGGCTTCGTTCCCAGGAACCTGCGCCAGCCGGTGCAGGCTGGCCTCGCCGCGCTCGGCATCATCGTCGCGCTCGGCCTGACCATCCTCAACTGGGTGCAGGAAACCCCGTCGCTTGCGGCGATGGGTCTTCTGGCCATCGACGGCCCCACCTACGTCTTCTGGACGCTGCTGCTCATCGTCGGCCTCGGTGGTGTGGCCCTGTTCGCGGAACGCCGCGTCGGTGGTGGCCTGTCGGCCTTCGCCTCCTCGGCCGCCACCGTGCCGGGGTCGCCGCTCGAACGCGAGGCTGATCGCCTCCGTCGCGAGCACACCGAGATCTACCCGCTGATGATCTTCGCCCTGTTCGGCATGCTGATCTTCGCCTCGACCAACAACCTTCTGGTGCTGTTCGTCGCCGTCGAGATCTTCTCGCTGCCCCTCTATCTGCTCACCGGCATGGCACGTCGCCGTCGCCTGCTGAGCCAGGAGGCCGCGCTGAAGTACTTCCTGCTGGGCTCTGTGGCCTCCGCGATCATGCTCTACGGCGTGGCGCTGCTCTACGGCTACTCCGGCTCCCTGCGCCTCGGCGGCGTGGCGGATGCCATCAGCAACGGTGCGGGCTCGCACTGGCTGCTGCTGGCCGGCATGCTGCTCACGTCCGTGGGCCTGCTGTTCAAGATTGGTGCCGTGCCCTTCCACGCATGGACCCCGGATGCCTACATGGGTGCGCCCACGCCGGTGACCGGCTTCATGGCCATCGCCACCAAGACCGCCGCCGTGGCCGCGCTCCTGCGCGTGTTCTACGTGGCGCTCGGCGGCCTGGCCTGGGATTGGCAGCTGCTGTTCTCGGTGGTCGCCGTCATCACCATGCTGGTGGGTGCCACCGCGGCGCTCGCCCAGACGGACATCAAGCGCCTGCTTGCCTACTCGTCCATCGCCCATGCCGGCTTCATCCTCGTGGGTGTCGTCGGTGCCGTGCAGGCCGGCGAGAACGTCTCCGTGGCCTCCGTGGCCGCCGTCGCGTTCTACCTGCTGACCTACGGAGTTGCCACCCTCGGAGCGTTTGCCATCGTCATGATGGTGCGCCGGGCAGGCGGCGAGGACAACAGTCTGGACGCCTGGAAGGGCCTCGGGCAGCGCAACCCCGTCATCGCGGGCCTCATGACACTGTTCATGCTCAGCTTCGCCGGCATCCCGCTCACCGCGGGCTTCATCGGCAAGCTGACGGTGTTCGCCTCGGCCTGGGAGGGCGGCTTCGGCTGGCTCGTCCTGGCCGCTGTGGTCATGAGCGTCATCGCCGCGTTCTTCTACCTCAAGGTCGTCGTGGCCATGTGGTTCCAGGACGCAGACGACGAGACCGTCGGCACCGTCGAATCCCCGTCCATCTGGACGTGGATTGTGCTCGCTGTCGCTGCGGTGGCTACGCTGGTCCTCGGCCTCGTGCCGGGCGCCCTGCTGGACCTCATCGCTGGCGCTGCGCAGTTCATCCGCTGATAACTAGGAGATAGCCAAGTGGGCAACGCCCCGCTCGACACACGCCTGACCACGCTCCTCGAGGAATTCGAGGAGCGCTTGGTTGAGAGCGCTGTGGCCAGCTCACCGTTCGTGACCGAAGCTGCCCGCCACATCATTGCGGCGGGCGGCAAACGGTTCCGCCCACTGCTGGTCTTCCTCGCCTCCCACTTCGGGGGAGAGGCGGATCACGACGACCTGATGCGCGCCGCCAAGGTCATGGAGCTCACCCACGTGGCGAGCCTCTACCACGATGACGTCATGGACGTTGCAGACGTGCGCCGCGGTGCGCCGTCGGCCAACCGCATGTGGGGCAACTCCGTGGCCATCCTCGTGGGCGATTTCCTGTTCGCCCGCGCGTCCACCACCGTGGCCGAGCTGGGCGTCGAGTACGTCATGCTGCAGGCGGAGACCTTCTCGCGCCTCGTGCAGGGCCAGATCGCCGAGACCAAGGGCCCAGATGAGGGCGATGATCCGCTGGCCCACTACATCCAGGTGATCGCAGACAAGACCGGCTCCCTGATCGCCGCCTCCGCCCGCTTCGGTGGCATGGTGGCTGGCGCCTCCGACGAGGTGCTGACGGCGCTGACCAACTTCGGTGAGGAGATCGGGTTGGTGTTCCAGCTGTCCGATGACCTGATCGACATCACCTCCACCACCACAGGCAAGACGCCTGGAACGGATCTGCGCGAGGGCGTTCCCACGCTGCCCGTGCTGATGCTGCGCGCCGAGAACAACCCTGCCGATGCAGAGCTACTGGCCCTCATCGACGGCGACCTGAGCTCGGATGAAGCCCTCGAGGCCGCTCTGGACGGGCTGCGTGCGCACCCCGTGATGGGCCGCGCCAAGGCCGAGGTGGAGCGGCACGCCGACATCGCGCGTGCCCACCTCGCGCCGCTGCCCGACGGCGAGGCCAAGGACGCGCTGCTGCGCGTCTGCTCCGATCTGGTCAACCGCACCACGTAACTGGTCCCTGAGCGGGGCGCGTGTGAGCTTGCGCACACCGCGTCACGACGAAGGGCCGCCAAGGATTGATGCTGCGTGGTTCTGCGCTCTCCCGGCTTGCCTCTGATTCTCCTCACGGCCTCGGTCGCCGTCGCAGGGTTCGCCCTGCTGATGCCCATTTCGCCACTCTGGGCCGCCCAGGGCGGCGCGAGCGAGTTCGGCTCCGGCCTGGCCACCACCATCCTCATGGCCACCACCGTGCTCACCCAGCTGCAGGTCAACCGCTGGCTGGCCAACTGGGGCTGGACCCGCACACTGGTGCTCGGCCTGGTGGCGCTGGGCGCGCCGTCGGCGCTACAGGCGATCAGCCCTGAGCTGTGGGTGGTGCTCGGCACCAACGCGCTGCGCGGCATCGGGTTCGGCATCGTCACGGTGTGCGGCTCCACGGCGGTCGCGTTGCTGGTGCCGCCTGAGGCGCGGGGCCGGGGCGTGGGCCTCTACGGCTTGGCCGTTTCCATTCCGCAGCTGGTGTTGATGTCGGTGGCGCCCCTGCTCGTCGAGCTGATGGGTGTCCGGTGGACCCTGGTGCTGGGTGTGATCCCGCTGCTCGCGCTGCTCTGGGTGGTGCCGCTGGGCCGCCAGATCGAGCGGCAGAGCGCTGCAGATCCACTGTCCTCGACGGCAGACGCGCGGCTGATTCAGGTGCTGCGCCGCATCTGGATGCCTGTGGTGGCGTTGCTGCTGGTGACCGCTTCCGGCGGTGCGGTGCTGACGTTCGCGCCGCAGCTCGTCGACAGTACGGGAGTCGCCATGGCCATGCTGCTGGGCGTCACCGGTGTCGCCGCGGTGGGCCGCTTCCTCGTGGGCGGCCTCAGCGACCGCTTCGGCACCAGGCCGTTCATCTGGTCGCTGCTCGGCCTGGCCGCGCTTGGCATGGGCGGCATCGCGGCGTCCCTGATCCGCGGCGAGGTGGTCTCCATGGTCATTGGCGCCGGGATCCTTGGTCTGGCCTACGGAGCCCTGCAGACCGTCACCCTGGTGCGCTCCTTCCAGGATGCGGGGGAGGAGAACCGCCACTCCACGTCCGTCATCTGGAACGTGGGCTTCGACATCGGCACCGGAGCGGGTGCCATGCTGATCGGTGCCTTGGCCGGCGGCTTCGGCTTCGGTCAGGCGTTCGCGCTGACCGCCGCCGTCGTCCTCATCGCCGCCCTCGGCACCTTGCTGCGCGAGCGCATCACCAAATCGTGACGCGCTCCTCGGGAGCCAGCCACAGTTCGTCCTGCTCGGTGACGCCGAACGCGTCGTAGAACGCATCCAGGTTGCGCACGATCTGGTTGCAGCGGAACTCGTTGGGGGAGTGCGGGTCCGTGGCAAGCTGCACCTTCAAGGCCTCCGGGCGGCGCTTGCCGCGCCAGGCCTGCGCCCAGCCCATGAAGAACCGCTGCGCCGGAGTGAACCCGTCGATCTCCGGGCCGTTGGGGTCTCCGCCAGCCAGCAGCCAGGCGTCGTAGGCGATGCCCAAGCCGCCCAGGTCGCCGATGTTCTCGCCTACGGTGAGCTCACCGTTGACGCCAGAGCCGCCGTCGATGCCTTCAGGGATGAGGCCGTCATATTGGTCGATGAGCTGCTTGGCGAGTGCCTCGAAGGCCTCGCGGTCTGCAGGCTGCCACCAGTCACGCAGACGGCCGTCCCCGTCACACGTGCTGCCCTTGTCGTCGAAGCCGTGGCCGATCTCGTGGCCGATCACCGCGCCGATGGCGGCGTAGTTCACGGCGTCGTCAGCCTCTGCGTTGAAGAACGGCGGCTGCAGGATGGCGGCCGGGAAGACGATCTCGTTGCGCAGCGGATGGTAGTACGCATTCACCGTCTGCGGGAACATCTGCCACTCGTCGCGATCCACCGGCCCGCCGATGCGCTCCAGCATGTAATCCACCTCGAACGAGTTGGCCGCCAGCACGTTGCCCAGCAGGTCGTCGGCGGTCAGGGAGAGCGCCGAGTAGTCGCGCCACTTCACCGGATAGCCGATCTTGGGGGTGAACTTACTGAGCTTGCGCAGCGCCTCAGCCCGCGTCTCATCGGTCATCCACTCGAGCTTGGTGATGGAGTGCTCGTAGGCCTTCATCAGGTTGGCCACGAGCTCATCCATCGCGGCCTTCTTCTCCGGCTGGAAGTGCCGCGCCACGTAGAGGTGGCCGACGGCCTCTCCCAGCACGCCCTCCACCAAGGCGACCCCGCGCTTCCAGCGGGGGCGCTGCTCCTCGTTGCCGGCCAGGGTGCGCTCGTAGAAGTCGAATCTGGCCTCGACGAAATCATCCGAGAGGTAGCCCGAAAGCCCGGAGATCGCCTTCCAGCGCGCCCAGGACTGCCAGGTTTCGATGGGTGTGGAGGCCAGCAGCGGGGCGACGCCTTCGAGGAACGACGGCTGGCTGACGATGAGTTCGCCCACCTTCTCGCGCGGGATCTGGGCGCCGTCGAGGAAGGCATCCCAATCGAAGCCGGGGGTGGTGGCCACCACGTCGTCGAACGACGTGGGGTTGTACATGGCGCGCAAATCCCGGCAGCGCACCCTGTCCCAGTGGTGCGAGGCGATCTCGGTCTCGATGGCCAGCACGGCCTGCGCCTGCTCGGCCGGCCGGTCCACCTGCGCCAACTCGAACACGCGCGTGACGTGCGCCAGATACTTCTCGCGGATCTCGGCATGCTCGTCCAAGCGGTAGTACGCCTCATCGGGAAGGCCGAGGCCGCCCTGGGAGGTGAACAGCGCGTAGCGGGTGGGATCTCCCGGATCTGATTCCTCACCGAGATACACCAGTGGGCTCAGCCCGTGGCGCAACGACCACCCAAGATGCCGGGCCAGAGCGCTGGGCGAATCGAGAGCGTCGATCGCGTCGAGGATGGGCCGCAGCGGCTCGGCACCCAGCGCCTGGATGCGATCCGTATCCATGAACGACGCATAGAGTGCGGCGATGCGGCCTTCGTCGGTATCCGGAGCGCCCTGCTGCTCCTTGATGATGGCCCGCACGTCGAGCTCCGCGGCGTTGCGCAGGTCCATGAATCCGCCGGCCGAAGACTGATCCGGTTCGATCTGCGCAGTACGCAGCCAGGTGCCGTTAACGTGGCGGAAAAGATCATCCTGCGGGCGGACGGCGGCATCGAAGTGTTCAGTGGTGATCGCTTGGGTCATGGCTCAACCCTAGCGGCGCCATCCAACGCGCCTAGTGCTCCAGGTCTTCGGCTTCCCAGGTATCGGGCCCTGCGAGGACAGCGGCGAGGGCAGCCTCGGAATCCGCTGGCTGCAGCGAAGTGATCTGGTCTCGGACGAGGTCGTCGTAGCTGGGCCGCTGGACACGCCTGAAGATGCCGATGGGGGCCTGACGCAGTACGCCGGGCTCGGTGAGCCGGGCCAGCGCAAAGGCCAGTGACGGATCAGGGCGGGTCTCGTCGTGCACGATGATGCTGGACGCATCCACCTCGGCTGCCTTGGCCACCTCGACATCGCCGTCGGCATTGCGCACGACGGCGTACTCGCCGCCGCCGAACACGATGGGCTCGCCGTGGACCATCTTGATCAGCAGACCCTCGGGGCCCTTCAGCGTGCTGAAGGCGTCGTCGTTGAAGATGGGGCAGTTCTGGTAGATCTCCACCAGCGAGGTGCCGCGATGGTTGGCCGCGGCGGTCAGCACATCAGAGAGGTGCTGGCGGTCTGAGTCGATGGTGCGAGCCACGAAGGTCGCCTCCGCGCCCAGCGCTAGGGTGATGGGGTTGAACGGGGTGTCCACCGTGCCGTACGGGGAGCTCTTGGTGAGCTTGCCCAACTCCGAGGTGGGGGAGTACTGCCCCTTCGTGAGCCCGTAGATGCGGTTGTTGAACAGCAGGATGGTGAGGTTCACGTTGCGGCGCAGCGTGTGGATCAGGTGGTTGCCGCCAATCGAGAGGGCGTCGCCGTCGCCGGTGACCACCCACACGTTGAGATCGGGCCGGGAGAGCGCCACACCCGTCGCGATGGCTGGCGCGCGGCCGTGGATGGAGTGCATGCCGTAGGTGTCCACGTAGTACGGGAACCGCGACGAACAGCCGATGCCGGAGATGATGACGGTGTTCTCACGCTTGATGTTGAGCGTCGCCATCATGGATTGGAAGGTGGACAGGACGGCGTAGTCACCGCAGCCGGGGCACCAACGCACTTCCTGATCCGAGGTGTAGTCCTTCTTGGTGAGCGGCTCGAGGCTGAGCGGAACTCCTGCGAGTCCGGACATCACTTGGCCTCCTTCTCGGTCTCGTCGATTTCGGCGTTGAGGTCGACCTCAAGCTCGGTGAGCGAGATCGGCAACCCCCTGACGCGCGAATAGCGGGTGATGGGCTTGGCGTAGCGGGCCTGCAGCACGACGGCGAGCTGGCCCAGGTTCATCTCCGGGACCACCACCTTGTCGTAGCTGTGCAGGAGCTCGCCCAGGTTGGCGGGCATGGGGTTGAGGTGGCGCAGGTGGGCCAAGGCCACGTTGCGGCCGGACAGCCGTACTCGGCGGGCGGCGGCAGTGATGGGGCCGAAGGTGGAGCCCCAGCCCAGCACCAGCACCTTGGCCTCGCCGCTCGGGTCGTCGATCTCGATGTCCGGGATGTCCTGCGCGACGGCGCGCAGCTTGGCGCGGCGCATCAGCGTCATCTTCTCGTGGTTGTCCGGGTCATAGGAGATGTGGCCCATGCCGTCGGCCTTCTCCAGGCCGCCGATGCGGTGCTCCAGGCCTTCCGTGCCGGGAATGGCCCATGCGCGGGCCAGGGTGTCCTCGTCGCGCTTGTACGGGAGGAACGCCTCTGCGCCCTTCGCGTCGGTGCCGTTGAGCTCGGTGGCGAAGTTGGGCTCGATGGGCGCGATCTGGCTGAGATCAGGCAGCTTCCACGGCTCTGCGCCGTTGGCAAGGTAGCCGTCGGAGAGCATGATCACCGGCGTGCGGTACTTCACCGCGATGCGGCAGGCCTCCAGTGCGGTGTCGAAGCAGTCCGTGGAGGACTTGGCGGCGAGCACGGGCAGCGGGGATTCGCCGTTGCGGCCGTACATGGCCTGCAGCAGATCCGCCTGCTCCGTCTTGGTGGGCATGCCGGTGGACGGGCCGGAGCGCTGCACGTTGACGACGACGAGCGGCAGCTCGGTCATGACGGCCAAGCCGATGGTCTCGGACTTCAGCGCCATGCCCGGGCCCGACGTCGTGGTGACGCCCAGCGAGCCGGCGAACGACGCGCCCAGCGCGGCGCCAACGGCGGCGATCTCGTCTTCGGCCTGGAACGTCATGACGCCCAGATCCTTGCGCTTCGAGAGCTCGTGCAGGATGTCTGAGGCAGGGGTGATGGGGTAGGAGCCCAGGAACAGCTGGAGGCCAGCCTTGTGGGCGCCGGTGATGAGGCCGTAGGCGGTGGCGAGGTTGCCGGAGACCTGGCGGTAGCGGCCCTTCGGCACCGGTGCCGGATCAACGGTGTACTGGAACTCGAACGCCTCGGTGGTCTCGCCGTAGGCGTGACCGGCCTTGAAGGCAGCGATGTTGGCGTCGCGGATCTCGGGGATCTTGGCGAACTTCTCGCTGAGGAACCGCAGCGTCCCGTCGACGGGGCGGGAGTACATCCAGCTGAGCAGGCCCAGCGCGAACATGTTCTTGGTGCGGGAAGCCTCCTTGCGGCCCAGCCCGAAGCCCTCGACGGCGCACTGAGCCAGACCGGTGAGGTCGAGCTGGTGCACGGAGTAGTTGGACAGCGTGCCGTCCTCGAGCGGGTTGGTCTCCCAGCCGATCTTCTTGAGGTTGCGCGCGGTGAAATCCGCGGTGTCGACGATGATGACACCGCCGTTGGGCAGATCCTTGAGGTTGGCCTTCAGCGCCGCTGGGTTCATCGCGACGAGCACGTCCGGGCGGTCTCCGGGGGTCACGATGTCGAAGTTGGCAAAGTGCAGCTGGAAGCTGGAGACGCCGTGCAGGGTGCCCTGCGGCGCCCGGATCTCCGCCGGGAAGTTGGGCAGCGTGGCGATGTCATTGCCAAACGCTGCGGTTTCAGCGGTGAATCGGTCACCGGTGAGCTGCATGCCGTCGCCGGAATCCCCGGCGAAACGGATGACCACCCGATCAAGCGAGCGCTGGTCTGCCACTGTGTATGTCCTCTTATTCATGCGCGAACCGGGCGAAGGGGCCCGCTTCAGTCAGTCTCGGCCAGTGTAGTCCTGCTTGGCAGGAGGAGCCTCGGTGACATCTCCCCTTCGCGATTCGACCCTGACTGGATCCCATGGCGGTTCACTGCCATGCATCCAGCAGCAGTGTCCCGTCGTCCACCGTGTAGCTGCCTGCTTCCAATTCCGCGTTCACGACTACGAAGAACTCGGAGAGCGAACTGGCCAGCGGATCATCCAAGTCCGGCACATTCGGGCGGAAGAAGATCTGCCCCACCACGCCGTTCAAGCCCGGCTCCGTGTCGAGGATGAACGAATTGCCATCGGAGGCTGCGAAGGGGATCCAGCCAGGCCCCCAGATCTGCCATCGGTAGGTACTGGGCTGAACTTCTTCCTCCGGCGGGTCGTTGAACAACTCCCGAAGCATGGCGTACTGCTCACCGATCTCAGCAGGTGTGAGGAAGCGGCACCACTCCAAGGGGCCGTCCGCAGAGTCAGACTGGCCACCGGCTGAGCGCAGGAGTGCCACCAGTTCCTCCGGCACCGGACGCCCCAACGTGGCAGCAAGATCCGCCAGCTCTTGATCACTGGCAGCTGGCAGGAAATGGGCGCCCTCAGGCAATAGCTGCTCGACGCGCGCACGAAACTCTGAGTAGGCGATGTCCACATTCATGGGTGCTCCCTTCGATGGCATTTGTCTGTTGCGTCGTAGGCCTACGCGAGGAGGCCCATGATGTCGGCCGCTGTCATGGGCGCTCCGGTGTCTGATCCCGTCCCCACCACGTCGTCGAACAGGGCGCGCTTGCGCTCCTGGAGGTCGACGACCTTCTCCTCGATGGTGTCGGCCGCGACGAGGCGGTACACGTTGACGGGTTTGTCCTGACCGATGCGGTGCGTGCGGTCGATGGCCTGGGATTCCGCGGCAGGGTTCCACCACGGGTCCAGGATGAACACGTAATCCGCCTCCGTCAGCGTGAGGCCGAAGCCGCCGGCCTTGAGGCTGATCAGGAAAAGCGAGGCCTCACCGTTGCGGAACGACGAGATCCGCTCCGCCCGGTCTCGCGTGGCACCGTCGAGGTACTCGTAGCTGATGTCAGCCTCGTCGAGGCGCTGGCGCACCAAGCCAAGGAAGCCGGTGAACTGGGAGAACACCAGGGCGCGGTGGCCCTCTGAGAGGGCCTCGTCCAGAAGGTCGAGCAGCGCGTCGATCTTGGCGGAGGCCGCCGGGTAATCCTTGTCGATCAGCACGGGGGAGAGGCTGAGCTGGCGCAGCTTCGTGAGCGAGCGCAGGATCGTGATGCGGTTGTGCTGGAGGTCTCCCACCAGGCCCAGGATCTTCTGCCGCTCGTGCGCGAGGTGCTTGTCGTAGAGGCGACGATGTGCCGGCTCCAACTGCACTGGCACCACCTGTTCCTGCTTGTCCGGCAGTTCGGCGGCGACGGCGGCCTTGGTGCGGCGGAGGATCAGCGGCCGGATCCGACGGTGGAGCCGGGCGAGCGCCTCCTTGTTGCCGGATTCGATGGGCTTGCGGTAGGCGGTCGTGAACGTCTTCGGGTCAACGAACAGGCCGGGCGCCGTGATGGATAGCAGGGACCAGAGGTCCATCAGGTTGTTCTCCAACGGGGTGCCCGTGAGCGCGACCTTCATGCGGGCGCGCAGCCGCCGCACGGCCTTGTATGCCTTCGAGGAGTGGTTCTTGACGAACTGGGCTTCGTCCAGCAGCACCGCGGAGAACTCGAGTTGCCGGTAGGCCTCCTCCTCGAGGCGCAGCAGCGTGTAGCTGGTCACCACGAGATCCGCGCCGTCGACCTCATCCGCCAGATGAGTGCCACGGCGGGTGTGCGTGCCAGTGATGGAGACCACCTTCAAGTCAGGGGCGAAGCGCTCAGCCTCCGCAGCCCAAGTGCCGATCACGGAGGTGGGGGCCACCACCAGAGCAGGGGAGGTGAGCTCGCCGCGCTCCTTGGTGGCCTGCAGGAACGCCAGCGATTGAAGCGTCTTACCCAGACCCATCTCGTCCGCGAGGATGCCGCCCAGCCGGGTCTGCCAGAGGAAGGTGAGCCAGCGGAAACCGGTGTCCTGGTAGGCACGCAGCTCCGCGTCGAGACCCTCGGGTGCCGCCACCGCCGGGAGGGATTCGGGATCGAGCAGGCCGCCCACCGCCTGGCGCCAGGCGTTGGACTGCTCCGCGACCACACCCAGCTGGACCAGCTCGTCCCACAGGCCCGCATGCTCGGGGCGAAGCCGAATGCCCTCGCCCTCTTTGTCGATCAGCAGCCGGGCTTCTTCGAGGAGTTGGCGCAGCTCTGCGAGCTCCGGCACATCGAGGGAGAACCAGACGCCGGAATCCAGCACCAGATGGTCCTGCCCGGCGGTGAGCGCCGCCAGGAGATCTGCCAACGGCACGGAATCGCCGTCGACGGTGACCGTGACACCCAGATCGAACCAGTCGTCCTGCTCGGATTCGGAGACGCTCAGCGCGATGCTGGGTGCCTCGTCTGCCTCCTGGAAGTGCGGCTGCTCGCCGGTGACCTCCACCTCCACGTCCTCGTGGGCCTGAAGCTGGGGCAGAGTCTCCGAGACGAAACCGATCAGCGGGCGCCCAGTCAGCAGCGTCAACTCCGGGCGGCTGTGGTTCAGCGGAGCGAGCCACGGGCTGCCCGCCAGCGGCAGGAGGTCCGCCTCCGCGCCGTAGTCACGCGGATGCGGCTCGGAGGTGCGGGCCTGCAGTGGCACGTCGACGACGGTGCGGCCCACTCGATACCGGAAGCCCCAGGCGAGTGAGGCCTGCTGACCTGCGAACTCCACCCGGAGCAGCAGCTTGGGCGGCTTGGCCTCCGGCAGGTCCACGCCGTCGGCCACCTTGACCTTCAGCCGACGGCGGAGCTGCGGTAGGAAGCCTGCGGAAAAGACGGCCTCATCTGACTCAGGGACGGTCACGGGGCCGTGCGCGAAGATGCGCTGCTCCGACGGATCCAGTTGACGGGAGAGTGGGCCGAGGGTGAGTTGATCCTCGCGGGCGATGCTCACACCGTGGGCGGGCCGGCCCAGGAGGCCCCGGCCCGTCACCTCGACGGCGGCCCCGCCGTCGACGATCGCCGGGGAGAGCTGCAGCCCGCCGTCTGCGCGGTTGACCAACAGCGTGGGTTCGAAGGCCTGGGCCGCGAGCACGGGTTGGGCAATGGTGCGGCCGGAGGCCGACGTGCCGGGGACGAGTTCGACCCCAGCATCCACGGCGCTGCGCAGCGCGGCCCACACGGTGGCGCTCAGATCCGCGAACGCCAGGTGCTGGGGGAGCCAACTGGTGGTGCCGCGGGAGAGATCCCGCGTTTCGAGGATGCCGCGCACGGCGGCAAGGTGCAGGGGGTTGATCTGGCTGGGCTCGCGCACCAGATCTGCCCAGCTCACGCCGGAGCGCACCCAGTTGTTGCGCGCGCCCAGCCGGGCAGGAATGAGGCCCAGTTCGGCGCCGTCCTCGGTGACCACGAGCGCCATGGGGGCGCCGCCGCGCACCTGCGGCTGCTCCATCAAGGGCTGGAGGAGGGCCCGCCAAGACGTCTCCGGGCGGCCGGTAGCGGGCTTGCGCATGCTGAGGATGAGGGCCACTGCGTGCTTGCAGTCTTGCCGCATGGGGCAGGAGCAGGTGGCGGTGAGCACGCCCTGCCGCAGGTTCACGCTGGTTTGGTACTGCCGGAAGTTGCTGCCGCGCACCTGCCCGGTGGCAAGAGTGCCGGCGGATTGGATGGCGTTGACACGGCCCAGATTGGCATAGTGCGTTCCGCGCGCCACCGTGGGTGCGCCGAAGTGGAGGGTGAGATCCGCATCCGTGAGGCGGGGCACCCAATCCGGGTAGGTCGTCGTCATTGCTCGGGCGAGTCTAGTCCCCTCCGCTGACTAATCCTCATCCCACTAGACTCTGGCGCATGCTGACAGCGCGTGACTGGTTTGGAGACGGCGAGATCTTCGTCGTCGACGTGCCGCTTGCGTGCTGTGCTCTCGAGACGCAATCTGCTGCTGGGTCCCGGGCTGTGGTGGACACGTCGCAGATTCCCGACGGCGCCCGCGTCGTGGTCACCCTCTCCGGCACGCTCACCGCGCCCATGGTGCCCGCGGTGCGCCATGCCTTGGATCAGGTGCCGGGCGCCACGGTGGTCGCCTTCGGGGCCTGCGCCTGCGTGGGCGGGCCGTACTGGGATTCCTACGCCGTGCTGAAGGGGGGCGAGGAACTGGTGCCGGTGGACCACTTCATCGCCGGCTGCCCGCCGCCGCCCTCCGCCCTCGACGAGTACCTGGCAGGGCTCCGTGGCTGAGTATCAGATTCCCGCAGAGCAGTGGGCCTCGGAGACTGCGGCCGCCCGCCGCGCCGGCTTCCGCCTGCTGGTCAACCTCACCGCCGTCGACGAGCTTGGCCGCTCAGACGAGATCCGCGTCATCCTCACCCTCGAGAATCCCGAGACGCGCGACCGCGCTGACCTGGTGACCCGCACTTCTCGAGGCGATGCGCGCTTGCCAGACATCGCCCACGTCTTCCCTGGCGCCGCCTGGCTGCAGCGCCAGGTGCACGACTTCTTCGGCGTCCACTTCGACGGCGGGGACAACCGGCCGTTGATCCATCACGCCGGCGGTGCCCCCTTGCGCAAGGGCGTCCTGCTTGAGCCCCGTCAGGCAAAGCCCTGGCCCGGAGCCGTCGAGCCCGGCTCGTCGGAGCCCGGCCGCCGCAAGCTGCTGCCCCCCGGAGTGGAGGGGGCGAAGTGATCCACGGCTCCATCCACCTCATCGAGGAGCGCTGCACCTCCTGCATGATCTGCGCGCGCGAATGCCCCACGTGGTGCATCACGCTCACGTCGCACCAGGAACAGACGGTGCCTGCGCCCGGCGCACGTCCGCGCACCCACAACGTGCTCGACACCTTCGCCATCGACTGGGCGCTGTGCATGTACTGCGGCGTGTGCATCGAGCAGTGCCCCACGGACGCGCTGGAGTGGGGCGGCGCGCACGTGCCCTCCGCGGATCGCCTGGCGGATCTGCTGCACCAGCGCGAGCAACTGGCCCCTGATGCCGAAGATCGGTGACCTCGCCAGGCGTGCTTTAAGCGACCTCAAGCAGGCCGCCGCCACCCGCGCCGTGTGGTTCGGATTCTTGGGCAGTCTGGGCATCCTCATCGGCTCGCTCAGCCCCGCCTACCTGCCCCAGGCCTCGCCCATTTGGGACGTGCTGCGCGCCTGGCGCATCGACGGGCCCACCACCAAGTGGTTCGGCACCATCTGCACCCTCGTGGGGTTGATGCTGCTGCTCGAGGCGTGGTTCCGGCTGCGCCCGGCCCGCCGTCGAGCCCACGGGCAGCCGCAACTGCGGCACTGGGCGGTGCTGGCCATTGTGGCGCTGCCCATGATGTTCGGGCCGCCCATCTTCTCCCACGACGCCTATTCCTACGCCGCGCACGGCTGGCTGATCCACAACCACCTCAACCCCTACGCCGTCGGGCCCGGCATCCTGCCCGGCTACTACGCGGATCAGGTGGCGTGGGTGTGGCGCGAGACGACGGCGCCCTACGGCCCGCTGTCGCTCTGGCTGAGCCACGTGCTGGTGCAAGTGGCAGCGTTCGATCCCTATCTATCTGCCGTGCTCATGCGCATTCCCGCGCTGGTGGGTGTGGTGTTGATTGGTGTGACGGTGCCGCGGATCGCCAAGCCGTTCGGCGTCGACCCTGCCGCAGCAAGCTGGTTCGCGGTTCTCAACCCCATCCTGGTCATCGACTTCATTGGCGGCGCCCACAACGATTCCCAGATGACCGGAATCATGCTGCTGGGCATCTGGGCCACGCTCAAGTGGCGGCGTTGGTGGTTGGGGGCACTGATCGTGGGACTCGCGGCCGCCATCAAGCAACCCGCGTTCCTCGCCGCGGTCGCGCTGCCGTTCCTGCTCCGGCCGTGGGATTCCTGGCGCCCTGGCCCGACGGCGTGGGCGGTGTTGAAGGGAACAGCCTCGCTCGCGCTGTCCGTGGCAGTGTTCGCGGCGATCTCGTGGAGCACGGGCCTGGGCTTCGGGTGGATCAACGCCATCAACGTGCCCGGCATGGTGGACACCGTCTCGCCGTTCACCGTGTTGGGCTTCATGGTGCAGTACCCGGTGAGTTGGCTGGGGCTGGACCCCACCGGCCGGGCCGTCATCACCGTCTTCCGCGGTATCGGCGCGGTGGTGGGGGCGTTGGGTATCGTCTGGTTCGCCATCCGGCACCTGGGCAAGCGCCCGCTGCACTTCGTGAGCTACTCGTTCCTCTGGTTCGCGTTCTGCGCGCCCGCCATCCACTCCTGGTACCTGCTGTGGGGCGCGGTGCTGCTGCCGGTGACCAAGCCGTCGTCGAGGGCGCTGCGCTGGGCGATTGTTGCCACCGTGATCCTGCTGGGCTTCAACGCCATGAACTTCGGCATCCGCAACGGCATGTGGATGATGGTGCTGATCCTGTTTGGCGCCATCTACTGGGCCGTGCACACGCACGAGCTGAGCCAGCCGATGGAGGAGGCTCAACCAGCGACGTCGTAATCCACCAGCACGGGGGAGTGGTCGCTGATCCGGCCCTCGTAGGTGGCCTCGCGGCCCACCCAGGCACGGGTTGCGCGCTTGGCGAGTCCCGCAGAGGCGAGGTGGTAATCGATGCGCCAGCCAGCGTCGTTGGCCCACGCTTGACCGCGCCAGCTCCACCAGCTGTACGGGCCCTCGACGTCAGGGTGAAGGCTGCGCACCACGTCGACCAACGAGCGCGGGCTCAGCACGGAGCCGATCCATTCGCGCTCCTCAGGCAGGAATCCTTCGGACTTCTGGTTGGTGCGCCAGTTCTTCAGGTCCTGCGTGGTGTGTGCGATGTTGAAATCGCCCATCACCAGGAACTCGCGACCCTGGGCGGCAGCTTCGCGGCGCGACGCCGTCAACACCCGAGCGAGGCCACGCATGAAGCGCATCTTGCGCTGGTACTTGGCCTCGGAGCCCTCCTCGTAGGGCCACGCGGCGCCCTTGGGTAGGTACAACGACGCGACGCGCAGCGGGGCGTCGGCCAGATCCACCTCGACGTAGCGGCCCTCGCCCGCGAAGGAGGCGAGGTCGCGGCTGATGATGCGCTCGGATTCGACGTCCTCGGGGTCGCCGTCGGGCGCGATGGTGGTGACGATGTCGGAGAGAGCGCGCGTGTGCGCGGGCTTCTCACGGGTCAGTACCGCGACCCCGTTGCGCCCGGCGAGCGTGCCGGCGTCGAGGGTGACGTGGTAGCCGTCGAATGCCTCGAGCGGGAGGTCGGCCACTCGGCAGCGCACCTCTTGGAGCGCGATCACATCAGCTTGGGTGTCGTCCCAGAACTCCCGGTAGCCGCGGCGAAGGGCCGCTCGGATGCCGTTGACGTTGTGGGTGCCGATGCGCATGGTGGGGAAGCTTAGCGGCCCTTCGT
This sequence comes from Propionibacteriaceae bacterium, assembly GCA_030538315.1. Taxonomy (GTDB): domain Bacteria; phylum Actinomycetota; class Actinomycetes; order Propionibacteriales; family Propionibacteriaceae; genus Arachnia. Next base: position 3,340 of record JAUNUF010000045.1, on the reverse strand, counting down.
CGTGACGCGGTGCTCCCTTCGACTGCTCCTCGTTCCTCGGAGCGCTCAGGACAGGCGCAAGCTCGCACGCGACCCGCTCAGGGACCGAACGGATCAGCGGTAGTTGACGTACTGGACGGCGAAGTCGTAGTCCTGCTCCTTGATGAGCTGCTGCACGGCCTGGAGGTCGTCGCGGCTCTTCGAGGAGATGCGCAGCTCGTCGCCCTGGATCTGCGCCTTCACGCCCTTGGGGCCCTCGTCGCGGATCAGCTTGGAGATCTTCTTCGCGTCCTCCTGCTTGATGCCCTGCTTCGTGGTGGCGGTGATCTTCCACAGCTTGCCGGAGACGCGGGGGTCACCGGTCTCGAGCGCCTTGAGGCTCACGCCGCGGCGGATGAGCTTGGTCTGGAACACGTCGAGGACGGCCTTGACGCGCTCCTCGGAGTTGGCCTCCATCTCGATGGCCTCACCGCTCCAGGCGATCTTCGCGTCCACGCCCTTGAAGTCGTAGCGCTGGTTCACTTCCTTGGCGGCCTGGTTCAGCGCGTTGTCCACCTCCTGGCGGTCCACCTTGCTCACCACGTCGAAAGAGCTGTCTGCAGCCATCGTCACTCCCAAGTCCCGGAAATCAGTGTCTTTGCGACTACCTTACGCGGCCCTTCGTCGTCGCTGGCTCGCAAGCTCGCTGGCGACGCTCAGGGACCAGCTAGCCCCTTCGTGGTCGCTGGCTCGCAAGCTCGCTGGCGACGCTCAGGGACCAGCTGGCCCGCTTTGTGTCCGAGGGAGTTGTGCTGCTACAGTTGTGCGTCGCTGGCAGGTTGCCCGAGCGGCCAAAGGGAGCGGTCTGTAAAACCGTCGCGCAAGCTACGTTGGTTCGAATCCAACACCTGCCACCAGGCCCCGAATCGGATTGATTCGGGGCCTTACTCTTTTCCGGCGCTTAGGCTGATCCCCGAAGCAGTTCCTACCCGAAAGGTGCCCGACGATGGCCACCCCCCACATCGCCTGCGAACCCGGCGACATCGCACCCCTCGTCCTCATGCCAGGCGACCCCAAGCGCGCCGAGCGCATCGCCAAGGAGTGCTTCAGCGACGTGAAGCTGGTCTCGGATGTGCGCGGCATCGGCGCCTGGACGGGCACGTTCGACGGCGTGCCGATGACGGCGATGGCCTCCGGCATGGGCGTGCCCTCGCTGTCGATCTACGCCACCGAGCTCTACTCGCAGTACGGCGTGGAGCGCATCTGCCGCGTGGGCACCTGCGGCGGCATCTCGTCGAACGTGAAGGTCAAGGACGTCATCATCGCCGTGTCCGCCCACACCAACTCCTCCGTCGCCACCATCGACGTGCCGGGCCTCACCATCGCCCCGGCGGCCAGCTTCGACATGCTGCGCGGCGCCGTCGATCAGGCGCGTGGCGCGGGCAAGACCGTGCACGTGGGCTCGGTCTACACCAGCGACTTCTTCTACTCCTCGCGCATGGACATCGTGCCTGCGCTGGATCGCATCGGCACCCTGGGCGTGGAGATGGAGGCTGCTGGCCTGTACGCCTGCGCCGCCGCGCACGGCAAGGAGGCGCTGGCCGTCCTGACCGTCTCGGATCACCTCAAGGACGGCTCGGCCGACCTCACCGCAGAGGAGCGCGAGACCATGTTCGCGGATTCCCTGCAGGCCGCCGTCGCCGGCCTCACTGCCTGAATCAGGCCTTCGACGCGGCCACCGCTTCCTCGAACTCCGCCTGCACCTCGGCGGCCGGGGGAGCGGTGAGCAGCGACACCACGACGGCGACCACGAGGTTGGCCACGAAGCCCGGCACGATCTCATAGAGGAAGCCGCTCAGCGTCGGCGTCTGGCCCCAGATGAAGGCGACCACAGCGCCGCTGACCATGCCCCACAAGGCGCCCTGCGAGGTGAGGCGCTTCCAGAACAGGCTGAGGATGATCGTCGGGCCGAAGCTGGCGCCGAAGCCGGCCCAGGCGAACGCCACCAGGGCGAGCACCGCGGGGTTGTCGTCGTTGATGGCCAGTGCCAGCGCAACGAGCGATACCACCAGCACGCCCAGGCGGCCGGCGATGACCTCCTGACGCTTGGTGAGGCTGCGCTTGGTGAACAGCTTGTAGAGGTCCTCGATCACGGCCGAGGAGCACACGATCAGCTGCGACGACAGCGTGGACATGATCGCAGCGAGGACGGCGGCCAGCACCAGGCCGGCGAGGAATGGGTGGAACAGGTCTGAGCTCATGATCAGGAACACCTGCTCCGGATCCTTCGAGACGAACTCGTTGGGTGCTGGTTGAAGTACGCGATGCCGATCAGCGCCGTGGCGCAGGCGCCCAGCAGGCCCAGCGCCATCCAGGAGATGCCGATGCGGCGCGCGACCTTGGTCTCGCGCGCGGAGCGGATGGCCATGAAGCGCACGATGATGTGCGGCTGGCCGAAGTAGCCCAGACCCCACGCGGCGGCGGAGATGCCGCCGATCAGCGTGCCGCCGGCAGCCAGGCTGAGGCGTTCCTTCCCATCCACTGCCTCGACGGCGCGGATGCCCTCGGCGACCGCGTCGAAGCCGCCCACCGCGATGAGCCCCATCACAGGAACCACCAGCAGCGCCACGAACATCAGGATGCCTTGCGCCACGTCGGTGTAGCTGGCCCCGAGGAAGCCACCGAACAGCGTGTAGATGATCACGACGCCGGAGACCAACAGCATGCCCAGGAGGTAAGGCTGGTTGAACGTGGATTCCATGAACTTGCCGCCGGCCACCATGCCGGAGGACACGTAGAACGTGAAGAACACCAGGATGATGGCGCCGGCCGCGATCCGCATGACGCGGGAATCGTGACGGAACCGGTTCTGGAAGAACGAGGGGATCGTGATGGAGTTGCGCGCGATCTCCGTGTAGCTGCGCAGCCGCGGCGCCACCAGCAGCCAGTTGAGCCAGGCGCCGATGGTCAGCCCGATCGCGATCCAGGCCTGGAACAGGCCCGCTGCGTACAGGGCGCCAGGGAGGCCCATCATCAGCCAGCCCGACATGTCGGAGGCGCCAGCCGAGAGGGCAGCGACGGCGGGGCTCAGCCGTCGGCCGCCCAGCATGTAGTCATCGAGGTCCTTGACCTGCTTCGTTGCGCGGTACCCGATGTAGAGCATGCCGGCCATGTAGAGGGCCATCGCGAGGAGTTGCCATGTCATGGGACAGCACCCTAGGACCCCTATGGGTGGGACCGTGATGGGATCTCACAGGCTGCCTCGCGCGTGCAGAACCGTCGATTTGTGCTGCACGATTCCAGTGATGTATGTTTGGTCGTCGGCTGGCCCCTATAGCTCAGTAGGCAGAGCGTCTCCATGGTAAGGAGAAGGTCTGCGGTT
>JAUNUF010000044.1 GCA_030538315.1 Propionibacteriaceae bacterium | reverse complement strand
AGCTGCCACGTGATCGCGATCGGCTTCTCCCCGCGGTGCTCAACGTAATCCGCTTGTCCGAGAAGGACGTACGGTGCCCCCTTGCCGAACTCCCAGGCGCCACCATTGCGGACGTAGAGCAGGACGTCCGTGCCGTTGTCCCGCTGATTGAGGTACCGCTGGCCTGTCTTTGAAGCAATGCTCGTCGTCGACTGTGACTCCCAGTGGAACAGCGTCGAGTTGATGGCGTAGTCCCGATACATGGTGGTGGGCGAGAAGTGGTCCTCCGTCTTGTGCAGCGTGATGAGGAGAGAATCCGTGCTCATCGCTTCTGTGAAAAGGACCCCTTCGCGGAAGTGGCCCGGTGTGCGTTGCGGCGAGGCGTGCCCAATGGCCGCGTAGAGCTCCTCGCGGGTGTACCGCGCATGCGATCTCAGGGGCGTCTTGCGCAGAGGACCCCCGAGAGGTTGGGCCACATGCTCAGCTCGTCCAAATGCCCAATCAAGCACCTGCTGCGCCTCAGCCCGAAACGCCCGTTCTGGTCGGAGAGATTCCAGCCCGTGCTCGAAGCTCTCAAACCCGGAAGCGGTGGGCCACAGCGAGAACAGCAGCATCTGCGCCCATTGCCGCCCGGACGGATCCAGATCCGCATAGGCGGGGGCATCATCGGCCAGCAGCTGCGAGTAGGCCGCATGGCGGTCCCGGTCATCCACGTGCGCGAACGCCTTGAGCCGCTTGAGGAGTTCCTCTTCCCGAGGCCCACCATCAGGCACCACGAACCCTGCTTCCCGCCGAAGCTGGGTAAACGACCGGCCACCGCGCAGGAGATCAGGCAACTCGACGCCCGACTCGTCCAAGTAGGTAACCAGGCCCACGTCGCCCGTGGCTCTCAGTTCGTGAACGAGCTCCTTCCATCGGAAGGTCAGCTGCCTCTTGACGTTGTCCAGCACCTGCTTCTGCGTACCGCGGTCGAGGACGATCTGCGATCCAGCCGGAAGGTAGGGGAAACCCTTCTCCACCTGTCGCTGAAGCTCCTTGCGGCTGCCACCTGTGATGGACCGATACCTCTGCGCGAGATTGAACTCCTTGCGTTGGTGCCCGACAAAGTCGAGCACTGTCAGTACCGCCTTGTCCGGTGTCCGACGAAGTCCTCGGCCGAGTTGCTGGAGGAAGATGGTGGCACTCTCCGTGGGGCGCAGGAAGAGGACAGTGTCGACATCCGGGATGTCGATGCCTTCGTTGAAGAGATCTGCTGTGAAGAGGGCAACGACTGCGCCGCTCTTGAGATCCTGAACCGCCTGGCGCCGCTCGGCAGTGGGCGTATCTCCGTGCACTGCCTTCGATGGCAGGCCAGCCTCCGTGAACTTCGCCGCCATGTACTGAGCATGCGCCACGCTCACGCAGAAGCCCAGTGCCCTCATCGACCATGGGTCTGCGATCTTGCGTTGCACCTCCTGCAGGATCAGCCGGGTGCGGGCATCGTCGCCCGTGAACAGGCCGCTCAGTTGATTGACGTCGTAGCGGCCACTGCGAAAATCCACCGTGGAGAGGTCTGTGCTGTCTGCGATGCCGAAGTAGTGGAATGGGCTCAACAAGTCAGCGTCCAGGGCGTCCCAAAGCCGCAGCTCGTAGGCGGCACGCTTGTCGAAGAAGTCTCGGACGTCGACGCCATCCGCCCGCTCCGGTGTGGCGGTCAGCCCAAGGAGTTCCTTGGGCCGGAAGTGATCGAGGATGCGCCGATAGCTGGAGGCTTCGGCGTGGTGGAACTCGTCGATGACGACGATCTCGAAACCATCTGGGTCGAACTCTGTCAGGCGCTCGGCGCTCAGTGACTGCACTGAGGCGAAAACGTGTTGCCAGTGCTGCGGCTTGTATTCCCCCACCAGCAGTTCGCCGAAGCCACCGTCGGCCAGCACTTCGCGGTACGTCTTCAGGCTCTGCTCGAGAATCTCGCGACGGTGTGCCACGAAGAGAAGGCTGGGCCGGCGGCCGCTCCCTCGAACAATTCGCTCGTAGTCGAGCGCGGCCACCACCGTCTTGCCCGTGCCGGTGGCGGCGACGATGAGGTTACGGTGGCGGCCATGCACCTCGCGCTCCACCTCAAGCGCTTCCAGGATCCGCTCTTGATGCGGCCAGGGCCGCACCTCGAGCCCTGAGATGTTGAGGCTCTCGGTGCGTCGGTTCCGCCCTGAGGCCTCGTCCAACGCGGCGGCAAGCCTGTCACCGTCGGCTGGGGTGTAGGTCTCGAACGCTGGGTCGTTCCAATAGGTGTCAAAGGTCGCCGCAAACTTGCGCAGGAGTTCCGGCGTGGAATTGTGGGTGAGCCGGACGTTCCATTCCACGCCGTCGAGCATCGCCGTACGGGAGAGGTTGGAGGAACCCACGTAGGCGGTGTCGAAACCCGTGTTACGGATGAAGCGCCATGCCTTCGCGTGAAGACGAGTTCGTTGGGTCTCGTAGCTGACCTTGATCTCTGCGTCGAAGTCCTTCACTAGCCGGTCAAGCGCCTCCCGTTCTGTTGAGCCCAAATACGTGGAGGTGATGACACGGAGACGTACGCCGCGCTCCTTGAGCTCGGCCAGCGGCTTCTCAAGGGTTCGCAACCCATGCCACTTGATGAATGCGCAGAGCAGCTCGACCCTGTCCGCCGAGCCGAGTTCCGATGCGATCTCACTGCCCACCGACGGTTCGCCCCGAGCATTGGTGAGGAGCGCCGGCGCTGAGAGGGGAGTCTCCGGCGGGTTGCTGTACCGCGCAGGGCGTCCGGGCCCCACTGGACCAAGCAGTGACTCGAGCCGACGAGGGTCTCCCGCCACTTGCTCCTCAACGACGCCCAGTAGGGAAATGACGTTGTCAGCAACCTCAACCCGCTGCGCCTCCGGCTGGGCCTCCAGGGCAGCCAGAGCCACCTTGCGCACGTGGTGGGCCAGGAGATCTGCGAGGTCTGCCGGCTCGACCTTCGACATTGACGGCGTGAGCCCCGAGGCCTCCACACGTGCTTGGAGAGCATGGGTCACCAACGAGTCATAGAAGCCCTCGGGCAGATCTCTGTCCATCACAGAGCCCAGGATGTCATCGGACTGACAAGGCCGCCGGCGATTCCAGCAGGTAGCTGCACCCGACTTGGGCACACCCGTGCGAAAAATGTCAGTGGTGCCATGCACAGTGATGTACATGAACGATTTGTTGACTGACACCGGCATTGCAGATCTGCTGCTGATTTTCTCCGTCAAGTCGCATCTCATCGCGGTGCGTCCAGAGCTCGAGCGCCTCATCCACGTAGACGAGGAGCGCCCACGGCTCACCTTCGTCACCTGCAAGGGCCTCGTGGTGGTGGCAAAAAGCGAATGCACCCCGGAAGGCATGTGGAGCGTCTCTGGGCCTGGCATCGGGATGCGCACACCCCGCCCCTCACCAGCGGAACTGTCGGCCGCCGCACTGGTCGCCTACGAACATGCCAGGTTTCCAACCCCCTCGGCCGCCTGAAGGAGTTCGACGGGCCGAAACCTGATGTTTGTTAGCATCAGAACATGTCCGTCTCGGCGCTCTCTGCCAGCACTCAGAACTACCTCAAGGCCATCTGGAGCCTCGGCGAGTGGTCAGACGAGCCCGTCACCACCTCCACCGTCGCGGCGCGCGTTGGCGTGCGCATGTCCACGGCCTCAGATGCCATCCGAAAGCTGCACGAACTGGGGTTGGTGGATCACACCAAGTACGGCTCCATGACACTCACCGACGACGGGCGCGCGCACGCCCTGGCCATGGTGCGCCGGCACCGCCTGATCGAGACCTTCCTGGTTGAGGTGCTCGGATACCGCTGGGATCAGGTGCACGAGGAGGCAGACAGCCTTGAGCACGCCGTTTCGGATTTCATGGTGGAACGCATCGCAGAACACCTCGGCCATCCGGAGCGGGATCCGCACGGAGATCCCATCCCCCGCCAGGACGGCTCCATCCTGGAGCTCGACGCCGTGACACTCACAGATCTGGGCACCGGCCGGCGCGCTCTGGTGGAGCGCATTGCCGACGATGACCCAGCGCTGCTGCAGTTCTTCGCGGATCAGGAGATCGGCGTGGGCTCCCTGCTCGAAGTTCGGCCGGGCGCACCCTACTCGGGCGGGGTTCAAGTCACCGTCGACGGGTTCGACGACGTGCTCACCCTGGGCCGGGCCGCCACGGATGCCATTTGGGTCAAGCCAGCGCGCTGATTACTTCTTCTTCGCCTTCTGCTGCTCGACGCGGAACTCCACGATGCGCGTGATCAGATCCCGTGGCAGCGGCTTCTCGAGCGGGAACTGAATGGCACCCTTGCTGTGCTTGAGGCCCAGTGCGTCAAGCTCCGGAACGAAGTTGGATACGCCGTCGGCCCCGGGGTACAGGCCCACATGATGCTTCCCTGCCGCAAAGTGCACGAGGTTCCCGTTGAGCTTGTAGGTGGGCATCGCCCAAGAGAGTGCCTCCGTGGCTTCAGGCGCCGCGGCAACGATGAGGGCACGGATCTCGTCCATGAGCTTGCGGTGTTCACCGCTGAAATCAGCCAGGTACTCGTCGATCACGGACATGCGGACACAGTACGGCCCCTAGCTGGCGAGGGTGAGGCGTTCGCGTCGTTGTTTCTCGAGGCGTCGGTAATGGCGTGGCGGAATCACAGGCTCCGTGCCATACGGGGTCACCAAATACTCATAGCCGAGTGGGCTGGTCCAGATGGGGTGGGCGCGTTCGGGTTGCATGACCACCAACCAGAAACACGCAGTTTTCACCCGGTGCACCCGGCTGGACAGCGGGATCATCTTCTTCAACCCCGTCTGCAACAATTTCCCGTTCCACGCGTAACGCTTCACGTGATCTGATTGGCAATCCTTGGCCAAGGTGGTGGAGAACGGGAACGCTTCGTAGCGCCATCTGGTGCGTAGCGCTCGTCTCATGGCCAGGCTGGGCCGGTACTGATCCTCATCCGGCAGGCGGGGCAGGTCGATCACCGGGCGGACGTGGACTGTCTTGCCCTCCAACACCGTGGCAAGGGTTTCGGTGGTGATGGTGACCGCGTCATCGATCCGGCACACCGTGTCAGCGGCGATGGCGTCGGCTTCGATGACCACCTCGAGCGAGACCTTGGGCTGCAACCGCTCCAGCGGCACATCGATGGTGCCGCACGTGTGACCGGCACAACCAGCCGGCAGGAAACGCTCCGAGATCGGATACCCATCATGCTCGGGCTCAAGGGGCAACTCGTCCTGCGGGAGCTTCTTGGCGCCCTGCTGAATCAGAGCCAACGCGTACGCGGGACGCGACAAGATTCCAATCGCTTTGGAGCGGCGGATGTCGAGATCGGAGTTGTCACCGAGAACGGTCTTCATCAACTCGGCGATCTGCGCGACCGCAGCACCGAACAGTTTCGCGTCGATCACACTGGTCACCGCATCAATCTGACCAACCGCAGCATGCCCACCGTCGCTACCAAACCGGGTGGAGGTGTGAACATCCACCCTGCGCTGGGTGAGCTTGTCTGCCTCATCCTTCGCCCGGGTCTCATCCAACCCGGCGATGATCTCGTCCAACTTCTTGAACGCCCCACCCCAGCTGTAACGGGCCTGGACCCGCACCCACTGCTGCAACGCAACTTGCTTGAGCCGCTCCGGCAGATCACGCACCACATAGGCAGCCTGCACCGCCCGCCGCGCCTCAATCTTCAAGTCTTGGACCTGGGCCATCAGCCACGGCACCTGCCACTTCAAATGCACCGCACCCTGAATCAACACCGAAGCCTTACGCTTCGAGATCCCCAACATCGCGGCAATCTCCAACGCAGCAAACTCAGAAATATAGGGCGCATCAGGCCCGCCGTAGGGATACACCTCTTCCGCCAGGGCATCGATCAGGTGGGTGTGTTTCTGCTCCGCCCCCGCCGGCAGGATGTAGGCCTCAGCGAGCTCTGCGATGAGGAGAACCTCGTCCGCTTCGGCTTGCTCACGGATGGCACACACTTCGAGGAGCCGATCCCCGAGCGCTCTTGCCTGTTCCATTAACATGCATTCATTATAGAACACACAAGTGACAAAGGGAAGGGTTTCAGGCCACCAATCTGGACAATTCCAACGTCAACAAAGCCACGTTCAGCACCACAATTCCCCCAGCAACCACCCAGCCAGCCGCCGTCGTCCCCTTCGAGTTCACGTACTCACCCATCAACTCTGGGCGCGAGGCCAGCCACACCAGCGGGATCACCGCGAACGGGATGCCAAACGAGAGGATCACCTGGCTCAACACCAGCGCCAGCGTGGGGTCAATGCCAGTCATCAGAATCAGAACAGACGGCACGACGGTGATCAGCCGCCGCGTGAGCACCTTTAGCCGGCTGCGGAAGAGCCCTCCGATGATGTCGCTGCCGGCATACGCACCAACGGCGGTCGACGCCAGCCCAGACGCCAGCAGCGCGACGGCGAACAGCGCGCCCGCCGTCGTGCCCAGCGCCTTCTCGATGGCCAGGTGCGCACCCTCGAGGCTGTCCGTCCCCGGCACACCGGGCAGAACGGTGGCGGCCACCAGCAGCATGACCAGGTTGACGGAGCCGGCAATACCCAAGGCAATCGTGACGTCCACCCGGGTGGCGCGGATGAGCCGGCGGGGCGGAAGGGTGCTGTCTCCAAACCGATCACGGGCCAGCGACGAATGCGCGTAGATGGCGTGCGGCATGACGGTGGCCCCCATGATGCTGGCCGTCAGCAACACGGATTGGGCGCCGTCGAATCTAGGGACGAGCCCTCCCAGCACGTTGCCAGCCGACGGCGGGGCCAGGAACAGCCCGTAGGTGAAGCCAATCGCGATCACCGCGATCAGGCCCATGATGGTGAACTCGAACGCGCGGGCTCCGTGGGCAGATTGGACGAAGAGCAGCGCCGTGGAGACCGCGCCCGTGATGATGGCTCCTGCCACCAGCGGGATGTCGAACATGATCCACAGCGCCACGGCCCCGCCGATCACCTCGGCGACATCCGTGGCGATGGCAACGAACTGAGCCTGCAGCCCGTACAGGATGCGGCCAGCCTTGGTGCCGAACCGCTCCCCCAGCAGCTCTGCCATGCTGCGACCCGTAGCCAGACCGAGTTTGGCTGACATGTACTGGATCAGCCAAGCCGCCACGTTGGCCACCACGAGCACCCACACGAGGAGGTAGCCAAACTGCGCGCCTGCCGACATGTTGACCGCGACGTTGCCCGGGTCCAGGTACGCAACGCCCGCAACCATCGCGGGCCCCAGCAGCCAAGCGGGCTTGGGCGGCTTGGCCTGAACACCGGTGGAGCCGGTGCCCTTGGTCAGCTCCGCGCCCACACCAGCCTCCTAGGTGCACTGAACTTGAATGTTCGTTGTGCCGAAGTCTACCGCTGGCCCCTCCGGATCGCTGCGCGTGCGGATGGTTGTCCGCAATGTGGTCTGAAACACCTTCCGGGACACCGCCATCTTCTCGCTGCTCCACGATGAGTGGCCGGCCGCGAAGCGCGCCCTGGAGGCCCGCCTCGGCAAGCCCGCGGGCTGACGACGCCGCCCTGTTGACCGCCAAGGCATGATGAAGCCATGGAGATGGCGCAACCTTCCGAGGCTCTCACTGGGCTGATCAGCCGGTATCGGTTGCAGCCCATGCCCGTGCTCGCCTCGCGGGAACTCGTCGACACCACACACCCGCTCGGCCACCCCAAGCGCTACCTGCGCCTGAAGCTGCCCGACGGCGTGGCCTACCGAAGCGGGGACCATCTGGCGGTCCTCCCGCGCAATCCCGACGACCTCGTGGCTCGCGTGGTGGACCGCCTTGGGTTGGACCCCACGGAGACGGCGACGTTGGAGAAGGGTCGGCGAGGTCTGCCGGTCGGGCTGCCGGTGACCGTGCACGAGTTGCTGGCCCAGTTCGTGGAGCTACGGTTTCCGCCCAGCGCGCTGGGGGTCGCGGCGTTGGCCGAGCACGCCGTCGACCCTGCGGAGCGGGCCGGGCTGTTGGAGATCGCCGGGCTGGAACGGGAGGAGTTCCGCACGCAGGTGACCAACCGCGAGTTGAGCGTGTTGGACCTGCTGGAGGATTTCCCGTCCGTGGACCTCACGCTGGAACGCTTCCTGGAGTTGGTGCGCCCCATCCGGCTGCGGAGCTACTCCATCTCATCCTCACCGAAGGCCCTGCCGGGGGACGCCGAGCTCATGGTGTCGCTTCTGGACGAGCCGCATCGCTCTGGTGTGGGGGTATTCCGCGGGGTCGCCTCTGCATACCTCCAGGACGTGCGCCCGGGCGACGTGCTCTGGGCCAAGGTGATCGAGTGCCAGGGGTCCTTCCGGCTGCCCGAGGATCCGAACGTGCCCGTCATGCTGATCAGCGCCGGTACCGGACTGGCCCCGTTCCGTGCCGCGCTGGGAGACCGCATGCTCGCGCCCGGCGGCGACGTGCTGCTCTTCTTCGGCTGCCGGCACCCAGACGTCGACTTCCTGCATCGCGACGAGCTCGAGGCCGCCGACGCAGCGGGTGTCATCAGCCTCCGCCCTGCCTTCTCTCGGGCTCCGGAGGGCGACATCCGCTACGTGCAGCACCGCATCATCCACGACGCCGACGAGGTGTGGGACCTGTTGGAGCAGGGCGGGCACGTCCGGGTGTGCGGGGATGGTCGCTTCATGGCACCGGCCGTACAGGCAGCGTTCCGCGAGATCCATCGCGCGCGCACCGGCGCCTCGGAGGAAGAGGCCGCGGAGTGGCTGATGGGGCTGATCCGCGAGGGTCGCTATGTGGAGGACGTCTGGGCGGGGTGAGCCGAGCCACTGACAAGGGGCGTGGGAGGATTCGGGCATGATCATCGACACCCTCGATCAGCGCCACAAGTACTCCAAGGATCCCGCCCTCAGCCAGATGCTCGAGGCCATCGCGGCGCTCGACCCCGCGTCGGAGCCCGGCACCGCCGTCGACCTCGGAGACGTGGGCCACCTCTCCGTGGGCACCTTCACCTCCAAGGATCCGTCAGAGCAGGTGCGGTTCGAGGCGCACCGCAAGTACGCCGACATCCACGTGGTGCTCAGCGGCGCGGAGCGGATCGACGTGGCAGCGCTGAACGAGCTCCAGGAAGTGACGCCGTTCGATCAGGATTCCGACATCAACTTCCACGAGGGCGACCCCACCGTCACCATCACGCTGCGGCCCGGCTGGTTCGCGGTGTTCTACCCCACGGATGCCCACCGCCCCGGCACCTGGGTTGATGGCCCGGCGCCCGTGGTGAAGATCGTGGGCAAGCTGCGGGTCGGCTGATCGCTCAGAAAATGTTGCTGAAAATCGGGGGGTCATTGTGCATATTCCACAGTGACCCCCCGTTTTTGCAGCAATAATTTTCCCACACTGGAATAAAGTTGAGTTTTCAACTATTATTCAGTCATGAAGAAGATCGGTTTCCTGAACTTCGGGCACTGGACCCCCGCCTCCTACTCCGAGGTGCGCACCGCGTCAGACACGCTGCTGCAATCCATCGACCTCGCGGTGGCCGCCGAGGAGCTCGGCGCCGACGGCGCATACTTCCGCGTGCACCACTTCGCCCGCCAGCTGGGCTCGCCGTTCCCGCTCCTCGCGGCCATCGGCGCGAAGACCTCGCGCATCGAGATCGGCACCGGCGTGATCGACATGCGCTACGAGAACCCCATGTACATGGCGGAGGACGCGGGCGCCGCTGACCTCATCTCCGCTGGCCGGCTGCAGCTCGGCGTGAGCCGCGGATCGCCGGAGCAGGTGCTCGACGGCTGGCGCTACTTCGGCCACATCCCCGAAGAGGGCGAGACCGAGGCCGACATGGCGCGCCGCCACACCGCCGTGTTCCTCAAGGTGTTGGAGGGCGAAGGGTTCGCAGAGCCCAACCCGCGCCCCATGTTCGCCAACCCGCCCGGCCTGCTGCGCATCGAGCCCCACTCCGAGGGTCTCCGCCAGCGCATCTGGTGGGGCGCCGCGTCTGACTCCACCGCCATCTGGGCCGCCCAGCAGGGCATGCACCTGATGAGCTCCACGCTGAAGACCGACGAGAGCGGCGAGCCGCTGCACGTCCAGCAGCGCAAGCAGATCGAGGCGTTCAAGGACGCGTGGAAGGAAGCCGGGCATGCCTGGGAGCCCCGCACGTCCGTCAGCCGCTCGATCATGCCCATCATGAACGCACAAGACCGCAGCTACTTCGGGCTCGAGGGGCAGAAGGGCGACCAGGTGGGTTACATCGAGCCCGGCCACCGCGCCGTCTTCGGCCGCACCTACGCCGCTGAGCCGGACAAGCTCGTCGAGCAGCTGGCCCAGGATGAGGCGATCGCCGCGGCGGACACCGTGCTGCTCACCATCCCCAACCAACTGGGCGTGGACTACAACGTGCACATCCTCCAGTCGATTCTGGAGCACGTGGCGCCGGGCCTCAGCTGGCGCTGACGACTACGCCGACGAGAACCCGTTGTCGACGAACCGTGCGGCCGCGCTGACCTTCGCCGCCGTAGCCGTTGGCGGTGTCGAAGAAGTTGATGCCCTGTCCTCCAGACGTCAGGACATCAGGATGCTGAAGAGCGACACCGTGACCAGCGCGAGCACGGTGGAAACGGCCACGACGGCGGCGACCAGGTGGCCATCGCCGTCGAACTCCTGCGAGAGGGTGAAGGTCGTGGCTCCGGTGGGCATCGCGGCCAGCAGCACGAGGACGGCGGTGAGCAACCCCGTCGGATCTGGTACGAACAGCACCGCGGCTCCCCAGGTGAGCAGCGGCAGCACGAGGAGTTTGGCGAGCGAGACCACGAGGATCGCCCAGAGGGAGGAACCGCGCCGCCAGACCATCGCGATGGCCGGCCCCAGCGACAGACCAATGGCAAACAGCGCCACGGGGATCACGGCGCCGGAGAGGAGACTGACCGGGGTCGAGATCATGGCGGGCATCTCAATGTCGAGGGCACGCACGATGATGGCCAACACCACGGAGATCACAGCCGGGTTGCATGGCAGCGCCTTGAGGAGCGCCTTCTTCAGGCGGCCGGGCTCGGGTTTCCCCGCCGTCGCGAGTGCCGGGTAACCCACCATGAAGATGAGGTTGTGCACCATGGAGGTCAGCGCCATGGGTAGCGCGGCCTCCGGGCCGAGCACGCTGAGGATGAGCGGGAAGGCGAAGTAGCCGACGTTGCCGTAGCCGGCTGCCAGCGACAACCGGCCAGCGATGGCGTGGAGCCCGAGCCCGCGGGAGATCAGGAAGACTGCAGCTGAGTAGCCGAGCGTGACCACGAAGGCGACCACGAACAACGAGAGCGGCAGCCCTGCACCCGACGGTGCCCGGACGATCGCGTCGAAGAGGAAGGCCGGGAGGGCGAACCAGTAGACGAAGGAGTTGAGCCCCGCGTCTGCCTTCTGGAAGGCCTTCGCCCTGCTGGCGAGCAGCCCGAACACGATGAGTGCGTAGAGCGGGACCACCACCGCCAGGACGTCGAGCACTCCCCCATCTTGTCAGAGGTCAGGTTGCCGTCGCCCCCTCGCCCGTCGGCGCGGCAGCCGGGCCCTGCTTGCGACGGCGGAGCCACGCCCGGACCGGGAAGAAGGCCACGAGGCCGACGATCCAGATCGGAGCGGTGGCAATCGCGAAGGGAACGATGCCGTTCAACAGGGCTACCGCCCCGCGAAGGCCGTTGGTGATTGCTTCGCGGAAGCCCCAAGAGTCGCCTACGGGGCTGACCACGGGCTCAGGCTCCACCAGGTTGATGGTGACTGTGACCATTGCCGCCTGCCGTTCGAGGTAGGAGACCTGCGCGTCAAGCGACTCAATCTCGCCCCGCACGCGGCCCAGCTCGGTCTCAATGGCGAGCATGTCCTTGACGTCCTTGGCGGCGTCGAAGAACTCGCGCAGGCGTTCCTCCTGGGCGCGGAGGTTCTTCAGGCGGGCCGAGAGATCGATGTGTTCCTGGGTCACGTCGCTGCTGGATTCAGACTGGGCGAGCACCTTCCCCAAACCGGTGACGTCGGTCACGAATGCCTCGTAGCTGGAGGCGGGAACGCGCACGACGAGCCATCCGCGCACGCCGCGCCCGTCGTCGCCCCTCGGGTAGATCCAGCCGTCGTCGGTGGCGACCTCCATGTCGGTGATGCTGCCGTCACGTGCCACGGCGAGCGTCCGGATCTTGTCCACCGCCTCCTTGGTGGCGGGAACCTCAAGGCGGATGCTCTTGTTGACGATCAGCATCTGCCCGCTCTCGCCCTGGGCCCCGCCCTTCTCCTGGAATTGCTCGGGCGCCGCCTCGGCCATGCTGCCAGCCGCCGCGGAATCAGCCACCGGCGCCTCGGGCCAGCTGCCGTCGCCGCCCATAGGGGCCAGCGACTCAGTTGACGACGAACACGCTGCCACCAGCAGGACCAGTGATGTGGCGAGCAGCGCCAACCAGCGGCGGGCGGGATGTGTGACCTTCATGATGCGTCTCCTCAAGGTTGGAGGGGCAGCCCCTCACCACCAACGACGCCTCATGGGCCTCTCCGTGTTGTCCCGCGGCGATAACGAAACCATCACATCTCCGGATGCGAATCCTTGGCCTGCCCTTTTCCTGCGGATCTTCGCCATAGGGCGACATCTGCAGGAATAACACTGTGCTGGAAATCCAAGAGCCCCACACGGTCAACTGAGGTTTCATCAGGTCCAAGGTGAGACAAATAAAACCCCTAGTCAACCGCGATTGACTAGGGGTTTCGGTTGTGGAGCATAGGGGACTCGAACCCCTAACTTCCACCTTGCAAAGGTGGCACTCTACCAATTGAGTTAATGCCCCGAGACTCGACAAGTATAGGGGCATCTTCCGATTTGGCGAATCGGCTCAGTCCGCGGCGCCATCACCAACGCCGCAGACCCAGCCTCGAACGACAGATCAGCAATCCACAGCGACACCTGCGCTAGCGCGCGCCCATCGAGGCAGGGATGAAGGCTCCACCATACGAATCACCCGACGATGTCCGCGACCTTCATCCGCGCCGCAGACGCCGCTGCGTCCGTCGCCTGCTCCTCGGCCGCGACCTCAGCCGCCACCCGAGCCAGGTAGTTCTCCTTCTCCTTCGCCGTGCGCTCGGCATCCCAGCCAAGGGCCGCGGCCGCGATCTCCGCAACCTCATCGACGGCGGACGCACCCCTGTCTCGCGCCTCGGAGTTGAGCCGCACCCGGGCCACCAGGATGTCCTCCAGATGCAGCGCACCCTCGACGGCGCACGCCCGGTGCACCTCCGCCTTCAGGAAGCGAGGCGCCGCGGCAAGGGGCTCGCCCAGCGAGGGATCCTCGTCGATTGATGCCAGCAGTTCCCCGAGCTCAGACCCGTACCGCGACAACAGATGCTTCATTCGATCAGCATCGAACCCGTACTTCGCGCCCAGCCTGCTGGCCTGGTTGCGCACCGCGTCCAACCCCGGCGCTCCCAAGAGAGGCAGGTCGAACGTCACAGATGGGCGCTGCTTGGACTCGGCCCCCAACGCGAAGTCGACGGCGTCCTCCGCCATGACCCGGTAGGTCGTCAGCTTGCCGCCCGCAATGGCCACCATCCCCGGAATGACCTCGGTCACCGTGTGCTCGCGCGAGACCTTCGTCGACTTCGTCTCATCCAGCACCTTCGGCTGCAGCAGGGGCCGCAGCCCGGCGTAGGTGCCGATGATGTCGTCCCTGGTCAGCGGCTCGTCGAGCACCTCGTTGGCGTGCTCCAGCACGTAGTCGATGTCGGCCGATGTGGGCACCGGGTGCACCAGCTGCTCGTGCCACGCGGTGTCCGTGGTGCCGATCACCCAGTAGTACTGCCACGGGATGATGAACAACACCGACTTCTCGGTGCGCAGGAACATCCCCGAGGTGGCCTTGATCCGCTCCCGCGGCACCACGATGTGGATGCCCTTCGACGCCAACACCTTCAGGCCGCCCGTGCCGCCCGCCATGTCCTGCGTCTGCTCCGTCCACACGCCCGTGGCGTTGATGATGCGCTTCGCCCGGATGGTGAGGGCCTCACCGGTCTCCAGGTCCATGGCTTCGACGCCGGCGGCGCGCCCCCCGTCGTCCTTCAAGATGGAGGTCACGCGCACCCGGCTGGCCGCCTCGGCGCCGTACTGCGCAGCGGTGCGGATCAGCGTGATCACGAGCCGCGCATCGTCGACGCGAGCGTCGTAGAACTCGATGGCACCGGTCAGCGCCGACGGCTTGATGTCTGGGAAGCGACGCATCGCGCCCTTCTTCGACAGGTGCTTCTGCACAGGCACCGTCTTCTTGAAGCCGGCGCCAGCAACGGCCAATGCGTCATACAGACCAACACCGACGGCGGAGTACGCCCGCTCAATCACCGGCGTCTTCAGCGGCCACAGGAACGGCTGCGCCTCCACCAAGTGCGGAGCGATCAGCGTCAACAGGCGACCCCGCTCCTTCAACGCCTCGGCCACCAGCTTGAAATCCAGGTTGTAGAGATAGCGCAGCCCGCCGTGCACCAAGCGAGAAGACCGCGACGACGTGCCTGCCGCCCAATCCTGCGCCTCGATGACGCCGGTGCTCAGGCCGCGCGCTGCTGCGTCCAGCGCGATGCCGGCGCCCGTGACGCCGCCGCCGATAACGAGCACATCGAGGGTCTGGGAGGTCATGGCCTCGAGGGAGGCCGCACGCTGGGCGGGGGTCAGAACGGTCATCGGTTCTCCTTCTCTTGGTCCTGATCCTGACCCGTCTGCACGAATAGGTCAACCTCCTTGCACGTTCGTGCGCGGCCCACCTAGGCTGAGCGGACACGGGTGCAGTCAATGCCCCACCACAAGGAGTTTCACCATGGACGACACGGCCATCGAGCAGCTGCTGAGCGTCGCGCAGCGGTACTACACGCAGGACGAGACCATGGAATCCATCGCGCACCAGCTGGGCGTTTCGCGCTCCACCGTGTCGCGGCTGTTGAAGGAGGCACGGGCACGCGGGCTGGTGCGCATCACGGTCGCCGAACCCAACCGCCCCCTGAGCAAGGTGGCCAAACACTTCAAGGCGGCCTTCAAGGTCAACGCCCACCTGGTCCAGGTGCGGCCCGGCGCCTCTGAGATCCTTCGGCTTGATCAGGTGGCGCGCCAGGCCGCCAGCATCGTCACGAATGCGGTGACCGACGGCGACACCGTCGGCATCGCGTGGGGCACCACCATCTCCGCCGTCGCCTCCCACCTGTCCCCCATCAACGTGCGGGGCGTCACGGTGTGCGGCCTCAACGGCGGTGGTAACTCCCAGACGACGGGGTTGCCCTACGTCGGCTCCATCGTGCGCCAGTTCGCGGAGGCCTTCCAAGCGCAGCAGCAGCCCCTGGCGTTGCCGGCCTTCTTCGACGACCCTGCCACCCGGGAAGCCATGTGGCGCGAACGCTCCACTCAGCACATGCTGGCGGTGCGCGCGAGCTCGACCATCGCAGTGTTTGGCGTCGGCGGCCTGGCAGCGGAGTTGCAGAGCCACGTGTACTCCTCGAACTACCTCACGGAGGCGGACCAGGCAGGGCTCGTCGCCCAAGGCGTGGTGGGTGACGTGTGCACGGTCATGATCCGGGAGGACGGCTCCTACCGGGACCTCGAGATCAACAAGCGCGCCACCGGCATGACCCCGGCAGAGCTGAAACGCATCCCGCGCCGGATCTGCGTGGTGAGCGGCCTGGCGAAGACGGCTCCCCTGCTGGGTGCCCTGCGGGCAGGGGTGGCCACGGATCTGGTGATCGACGAAGACACCGCCCGGGCCGTCCTCCACCGTATGAATCCCCAACTGCGCCTGCTGTAGGCAGGCAAGATCCTGCTACTTACCCCTGCGGGGTGGTCCGCCATTAGGCTGGGCCGCATGTCCGACAACATCCTCATTGACGTGACCGATGGCATCGCCCGCATCACCCTCAACCGGCCCGAGGCGATCAATGCCCTGACGCACGACATGCTCTCCGACATGTACGAAGCACTCGCGGCCTGGCGTGACGACGACGACGTGACTGCCGTCGAACTGGCCGGCAACGGCGAACGCGGCTTCTGTGCAGGCGCTGATGTACGCGCCCTCGCCAAGGTGCTGGCCGAGGGCGGCAACTACCTGGGTTTCCTCGAAACCGAGTACGCCCTGGACATGATCATCGCCAACTACCCGAAGCCCGTGACCAGCCTCATGCGCGGCATCACCATGGGTGGCGGCCTGGGCTTGGGCGCGCACGCGGATCGTCGCATCGTCTACGCCGACACCGTCATGGCCATGCCGGAAACCAAGATCGGCTTCTTCCCGGATGTGGGCATCATGACCCAGCTCTCCCGCGCCGGTGCCGTGGGCAAGCACATCGCGCTGACGTCGGCCACGTTCTCGGGCGGCGACGCATTGCTGCTCAACTTGGCAGACGAATCCGCCGACGGCCCGCTGCCGGCCCCGCTGTTCGAGGCCACCTGGATTCAGGAATGCTACGCCTCGGATGATCCGGTGGAGATCGCCCGAGCCCTGGAAGGCCATCCGGACGAGGCGGCCCAACAGGCTGGCCGCGACCTGCGGGCCCGCTCCCCCTTCGCCGTGCATGTCGCGCTGCGCGCCCTGAAGCGCGCCGAGAAGCTGCAACTCAGCGAGGTGCTCAACCAGGATCTGCGCCTGGCCGAGCGCATGATGGAAGTCGATTTCGTCGAGGGTGTGCGCGCGCTGCTGGTTGACAAGGACAACAACCCCCGGTGGCGCTGGAAGACCCTGGAAGAGGTGCCCACCGAAGAGGTGGACGCCGTCTTCTCCTACCGCTCCAGCTGGAACTCGTAATCCTTCAAGGTGAGAAAACGTGCAGATAGCCCGTATGTGGCGCTATCTGCACGTTTTCTCACCCCCAAGAAAAGCAATCAGCTTCCGGGCCGCCGAATGGCCATGGCGATGTTGACCAGCACGATGCCGGTCCACACCAGCAGCATTCCAAGGAACCCGCCCATGCCGCCCGCGATGGCGGTCAGCGGGATCGCCATGATCAACGACACGATGCCGACGGCAATGCGGCCGGACTGCTCGGATTTGGCCAATTTGGCCTCCTGCCGGCCCGCCGCCACCTCCGCCTGGAAGCGCCGCTCCACCGTGGCCTCGATCTTCCGGGCGAGCGAATCGACGAGGGCCGGCTCGATCTCGGCTCCCATCTCCTGTCGGACTCCCAGGGCGGCTTCGAGCTCAGTGCGTGACAGTTCGTCGGTCATGGTCTGACACTAACCCGCTGCCGGGCCACACAGCACTCGGGAAGGCCCCTGACTCTCCCCTATAGGATGGGGCGAGTCCACACCTCTTCAGGGAAGTTTGCATGTCCGAGATCCACGACGTCATCATCATCGGCTCCGGCCCCGCCGGCTACACGGCCGCCATCTACGCGGCCCGCGCCAACCTCAACCCCGTGGTCTTCGAGGGCGCACTGGATTCCGGCGGCGCGCTGATGAACACCACCGAGGTGGAGAACTACCCCGGCTTCTCAGAAGGCATCGACGGCCCAGATCTCATGATGGAGATGCGCAAGCAGGCCGAGCGCTTCGGCGCCAAGCTGATCACCGACGACGTGACCGCCGTCGACCTCACGGGCACCACCAAGATCGTCAAGGATTCCGACGACGTGGAGTACCACGCCAAGACCGTCATCCTCGCCATGGGCTCCGGCTACCGCCGCCTCGGCGTCGAGGGCGAGGACCGCCTCTCTGGCCGCGGCGTGTCCTGGTGCGCCACCTGCGACGGCGCCTTCTTCCGCGACAAGCCCATCGCCGTCATCGGCGGTGGTGATTCCGCCATGGAGGAGGCCACCTTCCTGTCCCGCTTCGGCTCGAGCGTCGTCGTCGTGCACCGCCGCGACGAGTTGCGTGCCTCCAAGATCATGGGCGAGCGCGCCATGCGCGATCCGAAGATCAGCTTCGCCTGGAACAGCGCTGTGAAATCCATCAACGGCGACAACACTGTCCAGTCCATCACGCTGACGGACACTGTCACCGGTGAGGAGCGCGACCTTGAGGTCAACGGCGTGTTCGTCGCCATCGGCCACGATCCGCGTTCGCAGCTGGTGGCCGACCAGATCAACCTTGACGCGGAGGGCTACGTGCTCGTCGAGGGCCGCGGCACCGCCACCAATGTGCCGGGCGTCTTCGCCTGCGGCGATCTGGTGGACCACACGTACCGTCAGGCCATCACCGCCGCAGGATCTGGATGCGCCGCCGCGCTCGACGCAGAGCGTCACCTGCAGGAACTCGCAGACGCTGAGGCGTAAGCTGAGTTGCTGAAAGAAGGAGAAGAACCCGTGGCAATGA
This sequence comes from Propionibacteriaceae bacterium, assembly GCA_030538315.1. Lineage (GTDB taxonomy): Bacteria > Actinomycetota > Actinomycetes > Propionibacteriales > Propionibacteriaceae > Arachnia. The sequence continues at coordinate 3,846 of JAUNUF010000044.1, read as the reverse complement.
GCGATGTGACGGAGAAGACGTTCGTCGACGAGGTGCTGATGGCCGATGGCCTCGTCATCGTTGACTACTGGGCGGATTGGTGCGCCCCTTGCAAGCAGATGGCACCCATCCTGGAGGAGCTGTCCGCGCAGTACACGGATGTGAAGTTCGTCAAGGTGGACACCAACACCAACCCCAACCTTGCTGCTGAGCAGGGCGTCCTCGCGCTGCCCACGCTGCAGTTCTTCCAGAAGGGCCGTGTGGTCAACTCCCTCTCGGGTGCCAAGACCAAGAAGGCGCTCACGAAGGCCATCGACGAGCTCCTCTGATGGATGACTGGCGGGCGGTTCCCCCCGAAGAGTCGACGGCGGGGTCAACGCCGCCCATGCCCGCTTGGGTCAAACCGGCTCTCGCTGGAGCGGTGGGCTTGCTCGTACTGCTCGGCGCAGTGATCGGCGCCAGCTTGGGCATGGCGAACAACTCAACGGCTCAAGGGCAGTCGACGGAGCCATCGCCCGCGTTTGCGCTGGAGCCACCATTGGTGGTGGACGAATACGTTCGAGGACAATCAAACAAGAACGATTCACACATCGCCGGCCAGGAGATCGTCCAGGCGGATTACTCCGACGGCACGCACACCGTCGTGCTGGTCATGACGTGGCCAGAGAAGGATCTGGGCGCGTTCCTGGACAACGCCGGCATTGGGCGCACCAACATCAGCGGCGACCCCACAAATCGGTACTGCGGAGTCTCCGAAGACACCGGCCAGGCGGCGTGCGGCGAGATCATCGATGAAGTTGGTTTGTTGCTGGTGTCGGTGAGCGAGCAGGGGGAACCTGAGGTTTCCGAGCTGCTGGACCGCTTCAAGGAGGAGTTAGGGCAGTGACCGAACAAGTGCGCCACGACACCCGGCTGGACCGGTTCGTCGACAACTACTCCGATCGCACCCAAGGCATGCGCGTCTCCGCCGTCAGGGCCCTGTTCGCCGTGGCAAACCGCCCGGAGATCGTCTCGCTGGCCGGTGGCATGCCCAACATCGCGGATCTCCCCCTCGCCGGCATCGCAGATTCCATGGCGGAGATGATCCGCACCCGCGGCACCCAGGTGATGCAGTACGGCTCCGGCCAGGGCGAACCCGGTTTCCGCGAGCAGATCCTCAGCGTGATGGCGCTCGAGGGCATCACCGCGCATCCCGACGACGTGGTGGTCACCGCCGGCTCGCAACAAGGCCTGGATCTGGTCACCCGCATCTTCTGCAACCCGGGAGACGTCATCCTGGCCGAGTCGCCGTCGTACGTGGGCGCCCTGGGCACCTTCCTCAGCTACCAGACGGAAGTAGTGCACGTCACCTCGGACGACAACGGCATCAACCCGGAGGCGCTGCGCGAAACCATCGCCAACGTGCAGGCGCAGGGCAAGAAGATCAAGTTCCTCTACACCATCCCCAACTACAACAACCCCTCTGGCGTGACACAGCCGCTCGCGCGTCGCCAGGAAGTGGTGGAGATCTGCCACACCGCTGGGGTGCTGGTGGTGGAGGACAACCCGTACGGCCTGCTCTCCCTGGATGCCGAACCCATCCCCGCGATGCGCTCCCTCAATGACGAGGTCATCTACCTGGGCTCGTTCTCCAAGACCTTCGCACCGGGCTTCCGGGTGGGTTGGGTGCTCGCACCGCACGCCGTGCGCGAGAAGCTGGTGCTGGCGCAGGAATCCGCCACGCTGTGCCCGCCCGTGTTCAGCCAATTCGCCATCGGCAACTACCTGACCAACCATGACTGGCTGGGGCAGGTGCACATCTTCCGCGACATGTACCGCGAGCGTCGCGACGCCATGCTCACCACCCTCTCCGAAGTCATGCCCGCCGGCACGTCCTGGACCCGCCCTGCCGGCGGCTTCTTCGTATGGGTGACCCTTCCTGAGGGCTTGGATTCGCAGGCCATGTTGCCGCGCGGCGTCAACGCCAGGGTCGCCTTCGTGCCCGGTTCCGCGTTCTACGCCGACGGCCAGGGCGCCCGGAACGTGCGCCTGTCCTTCTGCTTCCCACCCGCAGATCGCATCCAGCTGGGCGTCAAACGCTTCGCCGACGTGGTGCGCCGCGAGCTGGAAGTGATGAGCACCTTCGGCGTGCACACCTCCCCCATCGAACCGCGCATGCCCTCCGGGCCTGCCCCAGATCTCAGCTGACAAGGAGTTGGGCCATGACTGTCATCGTGATCGCGGGAGGTCTCAGCCACGAGCGAGACGTTTCATTGCGTTCTGGACGACGGGTGGCTCAGGCGCTCCGCGACGCCGGGCACACCGTCGTGGAAACTGATGTGGACGCAGATCTGGTGGAGCTCATCCGGGGCACAGAGGGCGCCGTCGTCGTTCCCATGTTGCACGGTGGCCTGGGCGAGGACGGGGCGCTGCGCGAGGTGCTCGAGGTGCTGGGGGTGCCGTTCGTCGGCCCCACCGGCGAGGCTTCCCGGTTGACGTTCGACAAGTCCATCGCCACTTCCGTGGTGCGGGCCGCCGGGTTGGCCGCCACGCAGCAGATCGCGCTGCCGCACGACATCTTCCGCGAGCTCGGCGCCCCTGCCCTGATGGAGGCCATTGGGCAGCAGTTGGGATACCCGCTCATGGTCAAGCCGTCGCGCTCTGGCTCTGCCCTGGGCGTCACCAAGGTCGACGACGCGGCCGCCCTCCCCGGTGCGCTGGTGGCCGCCTACGCCTACGGGCCGGTGGCGGTGATTGAGGAGTACTTACACGGCACTGAGGTCGCGGTGACGGTGCTGGACGAAGGCGAGGGGCCGGTCGCCCTGCCGCCGGTGGAGATCCGTCCGGAATCTGGCGTCTATGACTACGAGTCGCGCTACACCGCGGGCGCCACGCGCTTCGTCACGCCTGCTGAGTTGTCCGACGGCGAGCTCAACGCCGCGCAAGACCTAGCCGTCGCCGTGCACCAAGCGCTCGGGCTGCGGCACCTGTCTCGGGTGGACATGATCGTCACCGCTGAGGGGCCGGTGTTCTTCGAGGGCAACGTTGCTCCTGGCATGACCGAAACCTCCTTGGCGCCGCTCGCCTTCGAGGCGGCGGGGCGGGAGTTGGGCGATGTGTTCTCCGTTCTCATCAGTGGGGTGAGGGCCGAATGAGTACGCGCATGAAGCAGGCGTTGGCCATTCTGGCGGGCGTCGTCATCGCCGTCGTCATGATGCTGCTGGGGTTGTGGCAGATGTCCTCCTACGAGGCATCGACGAGAGACACCTCGGCCGAACGCGCTGCGGAAGCACCCACCTCGCTGGCTCAGTCTGTCTCTGACGATGGCGTGGTGCAAGACATCTACGGCAAACGGGTGACGTTCGAAGGCAGCTACCTTCCTGGCCATCAGGTCACCGTTGGAGAGAAGGACCCACTTCGGGTGTTGACCGCCTTCGAGATGATCGACGGCCGCTACATCGCCGTCGTTCGTGGGGCCCTTACTTCGAGCGATGTCGAACTAGGGATTCCTGCCGCGCCGTCCGGCCCGCAGAGTGTCACGGGCATCTTCCTCGCCCCCGACATGCCGGCCACCAGCAGCCCGCAGGTGGCAGATTTGGCCACCGTGCGCGTCCAGGAGTTGGCGCAAGCCTGGCCATCACCGCTGATCGCCGGCTACGTCACGCTGTCTGCAGAGGATTCTCGCGCTCAGGGCCTCGACGAGGCGTTCCTGGTGCTGCCAGCCATGGAGGGCTCGCCCACGCACCGTGGCTACGCCCTGCAGTGGTGGGTGTTCGCGGCTGGCGCCATCGCCTTCGGGGCGTACACGGCCCACCAGATCGGTAAGGACGCAAAGAAGAAGGCGACGAAGGCTCAGGCCTGAACGGGGGGTCGCCCCTGGTCCCTGAG
>JAUNUF010000043.1 GCA_030538315.1 Propionibacteriaceae bacterium | reverse complement strand
GCCGAAGATCTGCCTCATGGCTGGCCGTGAACGGATCGCCCACACGCAGCCTCGGCGCCTCGCGGCGCGCACCGTCGCGCAGCGCATCGCGGAGGAGTGCGGCGTGGATCTCGGCGAGTTCGTGGGCTACCAAGTGCGCTTCACGCGCAAGGTGAGTGCGGCCACCCGGATCAAGGTGATGACGGATGGCATCCTGCTCTCCGAGTTGACGCACGACAGGATGCTCAGCCGCTACGACACGATCATCATCGACGAGGCCCACGAGCGCAGCCTCAACATCGATTTCCTGCTGGGCTATCTGAAGCAGTTGCTGCCCAAGAGGCCTGAGCTGCGGGTGGTTGTCACGTCGGCCACCATCGACACGGCTCGCTTCTCGGAGCACTTCGGCGACGCCCCCATCGTCGAGGTTTCTGGCCGCACCTACCCGGTGGAGACCCGGTACCGGCCACTGGCCGAGAATCAGGACGAGATCGACGGCATCGTCAGTGCTGTGGAGGAGATCCTGACGGAACCCGGCGGGGGAGACATCCTGGTGTTCCTGAGCGGTGAGCGGGAGATCCGCGACGCCGCCGAGGCGATCGAGGGGCTCAAGTCCGGCCTCGAGGTGCTGCCGCTGTTCGCCCGCCTGTCTGCTGCGGATCAGCAGCGGGTGTTCTCTGGGCACCGCGGCCGACGCATTGTGTTGGCCACCAACGTGGCGGAGACCTCCATCACCGTGCCCCGCATCCGGTACGTCATTGACACGGGGGTGGCCCGCATCTCCCGGTACTCGGCGCGCACCAAGGTGCAGCGGCTACCCATCGAGCCCGTCTCGCAGGCCTCGGCGAACCAGCGCGCCGGCCGATGCGGCCGCGTGGGCCCCGGCATCGCGATCCGGCTGTTCTCGGAGGAGGATTTCGAATCCCGGCCCGAGTACTCCGATCCTGAGATTCTGCGCACCAACCTCGCCACCGTCATCCTCCTGATGGCGCAGGCTGGGCTGGGCGACGTGGAAAGCTTCCCATTCGTCGAGGCACCGGTGCTCAGCCAGATCAACGACGGCGTGCGCGTCCTCAGCGAACTTGGCGCCATCCACCCTCGCAAGCGGCATGCTCAAGTGCGGCTCACCCGCACTGGCCGGATGCTGGCCAGGATGCCGGTGGACCCGAAGCTGGGCCGGATGATCATCGAAGGCCATCGCCGCAAGACCCTCAGCACCGTGCTGGTCCTCGTGGCTGGTCTCACGGTTCCAGATATCCGGGAACGTCCTGCGGAGTTCCAGCAGCAGGCGGACCAACTCCACCGACGGTTCTGGGGAGGCGACGCGGGCGCGCAGCCTGCCCCCCAGAACGACGGGGCCCCCAAGCGCCACACGGTCCACACGGGCACCCGCAAGGAGACTGGGCCCAAGGGCTCGCTCGAGGGCGGCGACTTCGAGGTGCTGCTCAACATCTGGAACTATCTGCGCGCGAAGCGCCGCGAACTCTCAGGCAACCAGTTCCGCCGGATGTGCCGGGCCGAATACCTCAACTTCGTGCGCTTCCGGGAATGGGAGGATCTGGTCTCCCAGTTGCGCGAGGCGGCCAAGGAACTCGATCTGGACACCGGCGGGCGTGGCGGCACGGATCAGGTGCTGACCAGCCTGCTGAGCGGTTTGCTGTCCAACGTGGGCATGCTGGAGGAGCAGCGCACGAAGCAGGACCCCGGAAAGCGCCGGCCGCTGCGCGAGTACCAAGGCACCCGCGGCGCCAAGTTCGCGATCCAGCCCGGATCTGCGTTGGCCAAATCCACGCCCCCGCTCGTGGTTGCCTTCGAACTTGTGGAGACCTCGCGGCTGTGGGCCCGCACCGTCGCCGCCGTCCAACCCGAGTGGGTGGAGCAGGTGGCGGGCCACGTGCTGACCCGCACCGTCTCGGAGCCCGTCTGGTCTCAGCGTTCCGCCAGCGTGGTCGCCAGCGAACGCTTGACGCTGTTCGGGGTACCCATCGTGGTGGGGCGCCGCACGGATTACGCGAAGGACCACCCCGTCGAGGCGCGGGAGATCTTCCTGCGCACGGCCTTGGTGGAGGGGGAGTGGGAAACGGGCAACCCTGTGGTGCGCGCCAACCGCGCCGTCATCGAGGAAGCCGAGAAGATGACCGACCGCATGCGCCGACCGGACCTGCTCATCTCGGATGAATCCCTCTACGCCTACTACGACGCCCGCGTTCCCTCCGAGGTGGTCTCGGGGCCCACCTTCGACAAGTGGCTGCGCTCCATCCCGCGGGAAGAGTGGCCGTTGTTGATGATCGACGACGCGATCGTCGACGCCACCCAGTTGAGGCCCAGCGATTTCCCAGACCGCTGGGTGTTCGGCGAGCACAAGCTCCCGATCGACTACACCTTCGATCCGGGAGCTGGCGCAGATGGCGTGACGCTCAAGCTCCGGCTCGAACTGCTCGGCCAGCTCAACCCGGGGGAGTTCACCTGGCAGGTGCCGGGCCTGCGGCGGGAATTGGCCACCGAACTCATCCGCTCCCTGCCCAAAGCGGTGCGCACCAGTTTCGTGCCCGCCCCAGATTTCGCCGCCAAGGCGCTGCAGTGGTTGGAGGAGCGGGAGCAGATTGGGCAGGGTTCCTTCCCCGACGCGTTGGCTCGGGCGCTGACCGGCCTCACCGGAGTGGTGGTGGAGGGTAGCCAGTTCAATCCAGCCGCCGTCGGCAAACACCTTCAGCCCACCTACGTCATCCTCGATGAGGGACGTGAGGTTGCGCGGGGCACTGATCTCGCGGCGCTGCGGGAGAAGCTGTCGCCCAAGGTTGCGGCCAAGCTGACCGCCTCCGCGGGCAGCAAGGCCCTCTCCGGCCAGAAGTCTTGGACATTCGGCACCATCCCTGCGGAAAGCACGGTCAGCAAGGGCGTCGTGGGCTACCCCGCCCTGGTGGATGAGGGTTCTTCCGTTGGGCTCCAGGTGTTGGACTCATCCGCGAAGGCTCATCGCTCACATGCTCTGGGGGTGCGCAGGCTGCTCACGCTGACCAACCCGGACCCAACCCGCTGGGTGGTGGCCCATCTGGGGCGCAATGAGAAGCTGGCACTGGCGGATTCGGCGTACCCCAAGGTGCCGGATCTGCTGGCAGACGCATGGCTCAAGGCTGGTGAGCAACTCGCCTTGGAGGAGGGGCCGCTCCATGACGTGCGCACCGCCCAGCGCTATGAGGAAGTGGCGCTGGCGGTGCGGCAGGAGTGCCCGGGCCGCACGCTTCAGGTGGTCAACACTGCCGCCCATGCGCTGACGGCGGTCACGCAGGCAAAACTGCTGCTCGCCTCCATGCCTGCAGATGACCCGGTACGCCGTGACGTCACGGATCAACTGGGCAACCTCTTCTTCAACCGATTCATCTCCGCCACCCCGGATCCCTGGTACGCGCACCTTCCCCGCTATGCCCAGGCCGCCGTCGCACGCCTCCAGGCAGCTGCGGTGAACCCGGCCCGCGACGACAAGCTCGCCGTCGAGCTCTACGACATCGAGGATGACTACGCCGAGCTCACCAACGCTCAGCCGCCCGGGCCGCTCAGCCCCGCCGTCGAGGAGATCGCCTTCCTCATCGAGGAATTCAGGGTGAGCCTCTTTGCCCAGCAACTGCGCACCTCTGTGCCCGTCTCGGCCAAGCGCATTCGCCAGGCTCTCCGCCAAGCCGCCGTCTGATCGTGGCACGATTGAACTCGTGCCGAAGGACGTCGATGAACTCATTGCCCTGTTTGATCTGACCCAGACAGGAGAGTCGAGCTTCCGCGGCCCCCATCCACAGACCTACCTGCAGCGGCTCTTTGGCGGACAGGTGCTGGGGCAGACGCTGGTGGCCGCGGCGCGCACGGTTGCCGCGGATCGGCAGGTGCACTCCCTCAACGCGTACTTCCTGCGCCCCGGCCGCAATGACGCACCGCTGGATTTCGACGTGGAGCTTGTGCGCGACGGCGGCACGTTCAGCAACCGGCGCGTGGTCACCCGCCAAGGTGACCGGGAGATCTTCATGATGACGGCCTCGTTCCAGCAGGCTGAGGAGGGATTGGACCATTCGGCTGCCCAACCCACGGATGTCGCGGTGCCGGAGGCCAGCCCGTTGCTGCGCGAGGTGCTGCAACGACGCTTCGGGGCCAGCTTCCAGTTGCTCTCCGAGTGGGACGCCCTGGACGTGCGGTTGGCTGCCCGACCGGATCGAACCGAGTTCGGCGGTTCGATGAAGGCGTGGGTGCGCACCCGTCAGGCCATGCCGGACGACCCCGTGCTGCACGCGGCGGTGCTGGCCTATCTGAGCGACATGACGCTGCTCAGCGTCACCACCGTGCCGCACGAGGTGGAGTTCCTGTCCCCGTCGATGCAGGCGGCCTCCATCGACCACGTGATGTGGTTCCACCGCCCCGTTCGCGTTGACGAATGGCTGCTCTACGACATGATTTCGCCCTCCGCCTCGCACGCACGCGGCTTCGCGACGGGGCGCCTCTTCCAGGACGGCAAGGCGGTCGCGTCCTGCGCCCAAGAGGGACTCATCCGGGTCATCGACTGACAACGAAAACACGGCCCGCACCAAGGTGTGAGCCGTGTTCGGGGGGAATGGGGTCAGGCGGCGACGCCCTGGGCCTCACGCATGGTGGCCAGTGCGGCGCGCTCGATCTGGCGCACCCGCTCAGCGGTGATGCCCCAGTGCGTGCCGATGTCTGCCAACTTGGCCTGCCGACCGTCCAGCAGCCCGTAGCGGCGGCGCACCACGTCCTGCGAGCGCTCATCCAGATCCGAGAGCATGCCCTCAAGGCGCGCCCGCTCCTCGGCGTCCAGGACCATCTCATCCGGGCCAGGGGCCGTCTCGCGAGCGATCAGGTCACCGAGCGCAGTGTCGCCGTCGGCCTCCACAGGCGCGTCGAGGGACACGTGATCCCTGGAGTAGCGGATGAGATCGACGATCCGGGCCTCCTCGAGGCCGAGCTCCGCGGCGATTTCATGGATCTCCGGATCCCGGCCAAGCTCGCGTTCCAGATTGCGGCGGGTGGCCGAGACCTGGTTGACCTGCTCCGCGACGTGGACGGGGAGGCGCACGATGCGGCTCTGCTGGGCAATGCCGCGCGAGATCGCTTGGCGCACCCACCAGGTGGCGTAGGTGGAGAACTTGAAGCCCTTGGCGTAGTCGAACTTCTCGACGGCGCGGATCAGGCCGGTGTTGCCCTCCTGCACAAGATCAAGAAGCGGCATCTGCGAGCGGCCGTAGCGACGAGCCACGGACACCACGAGCCGAAGGTTGGCCTGAACGAAGCGCTGCACGGTGCGCTCGCCCTCGGCGGCCAACTCGCGCAATTCCTCTTCGGTATGAGCAACGGAGGTCTCGATCTCACCGTCGAGGATCTTCTGCGCGTACAACCCGGCTTCGATGGCGCGGGCCAGCTCAACCTCTTCGAGTGCGGACAGCAGAGGGGTCTTGGCAATTGCATCGAGGTACAGGCCGACGGAATCCTTGCCTTCGATCCCTTCGGTGCTTCGCATGCGCGCAGTACGATTCATATTCTTCAGACCTTTCGCCAGTCGTCACCCATTACAACGAAAGCCCGGTACCGGAAGTTCCCACAATTCGCAGACAGAGAACGTTTCCATACCTTTGGATGAGGATTCGGCAGCTGGGATCAGGGTTTTCCCTGACGGAGCGTTTGAAGGGCGCCCTTGGGCGTGCAAGAATGGACGCTGCGTCACCCTTGACTAAGGCGGGGCGACGCACGCGCAAATTGCAGTTGAAGGCCTCGAGAGGACCAGAGTGACCGAGAACGCTGAAGGCACCGGCAAGACCACCCGAACTCGCCGGACCACCGCGAGCGCCGCCGCTGAGGAGACGCCTGCCAAGCGCACCACCACGCGCAAGCCCGCTGCCGCCAAGACCACGGCGGCCAAGGCCCCCGCTGCTGCCAAGGCTCCAGCCGCGAAGGCCGAGCCGGCAGCCAAGCCTGCCACCACCCGAACTCGCGCCACCGCCGCGAAGGCCGCGCCTGCCGCCAAGGCGGCTCCGGCTGCAAAGACCACCGCCGCGAAGTCTGCCCCGGCCGCGAAGGCCCCGGCCTCGCGCACCCGCAAGCCTGCCGCGAAGAAGGAGCCCACCGTCGCGGAGGCCTCCACCGGCGAGGTCGAGGTGCAGTTCGAGCGCGACGGCGACGACGTGGTGCTCACTGTCGGCGGCAAGAAGCGCACGCTCGATGACGTTGACGAATCGGGCTTCAACGAAGTTGAAGAGGCACAGGACGAGAAGGAACTCGTTGAGGAGGAGCAGGGCTTCGCGCTCTCGGATTCCGATGATGCCGATGAGCCGGAACAGCAGGTCGTGTCTGCCGGCGCCACGGCTGATCCGGTCAAGGACTACCTGAAGCAGATCGGCAAGGTGGCCCTCCTGAACGCGGTGGAAGAGGTGGAGCTCGCCAAGCGCATTGAGGCTGGCCTGTTTGCCGAGGAGCGGCTCAGCTCTGACACACCGCCGAAGAAGTTCGAGGACGTGGACGACTTCGAGTGGATCGCCGAAGACGGCCGCCGCGCCAAGAACCACCTCCTTGAGGCCAACCTCCGCCTCGTCGTCTCCCTCGCCAAGCGCTACACCGGCCGCGGCATGCTGTTCCTGGACCTCATCCAGGAAGGCAACCTCGGCCTGATCCGCGCCGTCGAGAAGTTCGATTACACCAAGGGCTACAAGTTCTCCACCTATGCCACGTGGTGGATCAAGCAGGCGATCACCCGCGCCATGGCTGATCAGGCCCGCACCATCCGTATTCCGGTGCACATGGTGGAGGTCATCAACAAGCTGGCCCGCGTGCAGCGCCAGATGCTGCAGGATCTCGGCCGCGAACCAACCCCAGAAGAGCTGGCGGTTGAGCTGGACATGACGCCCGAGAAGGTCGTCGAGGTCCAGAAGTACGGCCGCGAGCCCATCTCGCTGCACACCCCGCTCGGCGAAGACGGCGACTCCGAGTTCGGTGACCTCATCGAAGACTCCGAGGCCATCGTGCCGGCAGACGCCGTGAACTTCACCCTGCTGCAGGAGCAGCTCAACGACGTGCTGGACACGCTCAGCGAGCGCGAGGCAGGAGTTGTGCAGATGCGCTTCGGCCTGACCGATGGCCAGCCCAAGACGCTGGACGAGATCGGCAAGGTCTACGGCGTCACGCGCGAGCGCATCCGCCAGATCGAATCCAAGACCATGTCGAAGCTGCGTCACCCGTCGCGCTCGCAAGTCTTGCGCGATTATCTGGACTGATCGAGGCACCGAAGATGGCCGCCCCTGTGGGGCGGCCTTCTGTCTTGAGCGGGGAGATCAGCTGAAGCGAACCTGCGAGTTGAAGACCTCCTTGGTCACTCGCACGTAGCGGCCGTTGCGCTGCTCGATCACATCAGCTGTGACGTAGTTGCGGCAGCCGTTGCGGCCCGTGGTGGAGCTGTCGCATTCGGTGCGCCACTGGCGCCCCTTCTCCGTCCACTTCGCCGTGCCACCGTACTTGCCGTAGGCAGCCAGCGGGTTCTTGGTCCACTGCGAACGGGGGCTGGCCTTGTAGGTGAGGTTGTTGAACACCTCGCCGGTGCGCTTGATGTAGCGCCCGTTGCGGTAGTCGATCTGCGTGGCGACGATGTTGGTGAGGCAGCGATCCACCGTGGTGGAGTACTTCGAGCACGTGGTGACCCAGGTGCGGCCGTTGACGTTGTGCTTTCCGGGGGTGATGTAGACATCGACCTTGGAGGTGCTGCCACCGCCGCCGGAGCCGCCTGAACCACTGGAGCCGCCCGAGCTGCCGGAACCGCCGAGTCTGGCGCACTGGTCTTCAAGGCTCTGCGCCTTGTTGCCGCTACCGGTGGGGGCGGGGTTGTTCTCCTTGCACTGGAGGTTGCCCCTCATCGAGTTGTTGGTGATGGTCTTGGTGCCACGGGGGTTCTTGAACACCTGGATGTTGCCTTCCAAGGTGTTTCCGGTGAGCGTGATGGAGGAGGTTCCCTCCTCGATCTGGATGTCACCGGTGAGGCTGCTGTTGGTCACCGTCACGGCTCCGGTGGCGTACTTCACCTGAATGTTGCCGTCGATCGAGGTGCCCTTGACCGTGACGTTGACTGGGGACTTCTCGTCGGCCTGCACGTTGCCGCTGATCCGGCCACCGTTGATGACCACCGAGGCGTTGGAGGCCAGCTTGACATCGCCGTCGAGGGTGATGCTGTTCAGGGTGCACGTTCGGCCAGACGGCACGTAGATGGTGTCGTCGTGCCTGCCGGACATCGTGCCGGTGCAGTTGATGTCTGCGGAGGCGGCTTGAGGCGCGATGGCCAGGCCGGTGATTGCCAGAGCGGCGGATGCCGCCACACTCAGGATTCGCTTCATCGGGTATTCCTTTCATCGGTTCGGCGGGGCGCCGTCGGATGCTTGAGGACTACTCAACAGTGGATGCCTGAGGAGGGTATGGGCTCGGCATGAGAGATCTCTCACACGGTGTTTACTTTGTGTTTTCCCTCGCCAGCGCCACGAAGTTCGTGAGGAGACGGTGCACCTCGGCGGTGGGCTGCGTGGCCAACGCGTAGGAGACCAACTCGTCGGTTTCCTCCGGCTCGAAGTAGCCGGCATCCCGGTAGATGCGGATGCGGGCGGCCAACCCAGCAGAATCCAACTCCGGGTGGAACTGCGTGGCGTAGATCCGTGTTCCAACCCGGAACGCCTGTACCGGGCACACTGTTCCGGTGGCGAGCAAGGTCGCCTGCTCGGGCAGCCGCCGGCACGCCTCCTTGTGGCCCACGAAGGCAACGAACTCGGTGGGCACGCCGTCGAACAGCGGGTCCGTGAGCCCCGCCGACGTGACGGTGGCCTGGGTGGTGCCCACGGCTTCGCCGTACTTGCGGTCGACGACACCGCCGAGCCTGTCGGTCAAGGTACCCACGCCGTAGCAGAGGCCGAGGAACGGGAAGTCGCGCGCCACCACCTCGTCGATGACCCGGTTGAGATCCGCCTCCACCCGCCGCTGCAGGGGCGACTTGTCCTCGTCGCTGGCATTGAACGGGCCGCCGCCGAGGAAGACGCCCGCGTAGTCGTCGAGATCCAACTCTGGAAGCGGCTCCTGCTCCACGCGGTACTGCACGACGTCGTCGTCCGTGAGGCCGGACAGGCGCACCACGGCTTCGCGTTCGCCTTCGGCCGCGTCGTCCTCGGGGCGGGTGCTGAGCAACAGGAACGGTTTCACTGGACCTCCTTGAACTGCGGCCTTCCTGCGCGCAGTTCCTCGACGATGGACCGGGCGACCGCACGGATGTCGCCATCAGTGGCGGCTGCGACGCGTCGCTGCCGGAGGTAGCTCGGCCCCTTGGTGAGCAACTCCCGGACATCCTCGAACTGCTTCTGGCAACCCAACTCATCTGCGATGTAGCCGAGTTTGTCCAGCCAGTAGGCGATGCCGTCCGAGGCATGAATGATGTAATCGTCCTTGCGGACGCTGATCACATCTGCGGCCAAACCATAGCGCGCAGCACGCCACTTGTTCTCGCGCATGAACCAGTAGGGGAGCCGATCGAGCGTGCCGCCGCTGGCGAGCACTTGGCTCATGCGCTCCACCAACGTCTGGCTCAGTGCGGCCAGCGCTCCCACCTCCATCAGCGTGGGCACCGAATCCATGATGCGGTTTTCCACCGTGCCCCACTGGGATGGGCGCACATCCCACCGGATCTCGGAGGGGTTTTGGATCATGCCCACGCCCTCAAGTTGTGACGCGTACTTCTCCAACTCCTTCCAACTCGCCATGTGGTAGGGCAGGCCGTTGGTGGGCAACTGTTGGAAGATCATGCTGCGCTGGGAGGCGAACCTGGTGTCCTCACCCATCCAGAACGGTGAGGAGGCGGACAGGGCGATGAAGTAGGGGGTGAACCTCGCGAGGCCATAGACGATGGGCAGCGCCTTGTCCCTCTTGTCGATGCCCACGTGGATGTGCAGGCCATTGATGGCCATCTGTTGCCCCCACCAGCCGTTGCGTTCGGTCACCCGCCGATACTGCGGCTTCTCGTAGGGCTGTTGATCCGCCGGGTTACCGAATGGGTGGGCGCCAGCGCCCAGGAGGGTGAGGCCGTGGGGTTCGAGGATGGACAGGGACCATTCGAGCCGTTGCTGCAGCTCAGCCACTGCCGAATTGACGTCTGTGTGGACACCAGTGACGAACTCCACCATGGACTGGAGATATTCGCCGCGGATGGGCCCTTCGACGGGATCCTCCACCCGTTCCAACAGGAGGGGAGCGCCCGGGACCTGCTCGAAAGTCGTGGAATCCACGATGGCGAGCTCCCATTCGATGCCGATGGTCGATTGCTGTGACTCGGCGAAGTTGATCTTCATCTGGCCTCCCAGGCGATTGGCAGAAGAGTAATGCACCGCGCTGGAAAGCACCTGTCGGTCCAGCCCCAGGGCGTTACTCTTGAGGCGCCACGAAAGAGAGGTCCTCCATGTCGCTGTTCGATGCCGTCGAGCTGGCTCCCGCAGATCCCATCCTTGGTCTCACCGAGGCCTACAACGCAGATCCCAACCCCAACAAGGTCAACCTGGGTGTGGGCGTCTACCTGGACGAGCAGGGCAAGCTGCCGCTGCTCGAGTGCGTCCGGATCGCGGAGCAGCGCCTGGCGGCAGCAGCCAAGCCGAAGGCATACCTACCCATCGATGGCATGCCTGCGTACCGCGACGCCGTGCGTCAGTTGATCTTCGGGGCGGATTCTCCTGCCCTCCAGGAGAACCGGGTGGTCACGGTGGAATCCATTGGCGGCACCGGAGCCCTCAAGGTTGGCGCGGATCTGCTGCAGCAGATGAACCCTGACGCCACGGTCCTGTTGTCTGATCCCAGCTGGGAGAACCACCGGGCGCTGTTCGCCCGCGCCGGCTTCCGCGTCGAGACGTACCGCTACTACGATCCCTCCGCCAAGGGCATCGACTTCGACGGGATGCTCGCGGATCTGCGCAGCGCCGAAGCAGGCACCATCGTGGTGCTGCACGCCTGCTGCCACAACCCCACTGGCTACGACCTCAACGAGGATCAGTGGGGACAGGTGATCGAAGTGCTGCGTGAGCATTCGCTGGTGCCGTTCCTGGACATGGCCTACCAGGGCTTTGGGTTTGGCCTGGACGCAGATGGGGCCGTCGTCGGCCGTTTCGTCGAGGCTGGCCTGGAGTTCTTCCTCTCCACATCGTTCTCGAAGTCGCTCAGCCTGTACGGCGAGCGCATCGGATCGCTCTCGATCGTGACGAAGGATGCCGACGCGGCCAAGCGCACCCTGTCCCAGGTGAAGATCTGCATTCGTACCAACTACTCGAACCCCGCCACCCACGGTGCGGCGATCGTTGCCACAGTGTTGGCAGATCCGGAACTCCGCGAACTCTGGGATGCCGAGCTGCGTGGGATGCGGGAACGGATCAAGGAACTGCGCCAAGGGCTGGTTGAGCGGCTCGAGGCCAAGGGCATCACGGACATGGGCTTCATTTCCGAGCAGCTGGGCATGTTCAGCTACTCGGGGCTGACCAAGGATCAGATGGTGGCCTTGCGCTCTGAACACGGCGTGTACGGCACGGATTCCGGCCGGATGTGCGTTGCAGCTCTCAACAACGACAACCTCGACGCGGTGGCAACCGCGATCGCGGCGGTGCGCGCCTAGCGGCTCAGCCCGCTGGCACGTCTGGCGGGGGTCTCCACCGCTGTGGTGAAGGCCTCCCATGAGCCATAGAGGGTGACGCGCTCCTGCGCCCTGGTGACGGCCGTGTAGAGCAGCTCCCGGGTGAGCAAGGGCGAACCCGGGGGCGGCAACACCACGGAGACGTGGGCGAACTGGCTGCCTTGGGACTTGTGGATGGTCATCGCGTGGAGATCAGCCGCGTCGTCGAGCAGCGAAGGGGGCACCGACAACATGCCGTCTGCCCTGTCCACCGCCGCCAGAAGGGTGCCTCCTGTGGTGATGACGACGGCGGTGTCGCCGTTGCTGAACAGATCCGTGTTGCGTTGGATCAGCAAGGGTTGACCGACATATGGGCGGTTGTCGAATCCATAATCCGGCAGCTTGGTGCCCAGCCAGGTGCGAACCGAACGCGCCCAATGGGTGACGCCAAAGGGCCCCTCGCGGTGGCCGCACAGGATGCGGTGCGCCTCGAGAGCCTTGTTGGCGGAAGCTCCCTGCCCGAGCAGCGCCGCATCCCGGACGCTGGCGGCTGAGGCCACCGCGGCGGCGCGCACACCATCGAGCGTTGACGGTTCGGTGCCACCGTTGAACGGCACGAGCTCCAGCAACGGGCTGGAGGCTTCGATCACCTGGCGTGCGTGGGCGGCATCGCCGGTGAGGATGGCGTCCGCCAACTCATTGATCTGACTTGTGGAGCGGTAGTTGTGTTGGAGCCTCACGATCGCGCCGCCTGGGGACTGCACCAGGTCATCTGTTCGCTCGATGTCTGCCAACACGGCGCCAGCTTCGACTGAACGCAACTGGTGAGGATCACCGAGCATGATGAGGCGGGTGGTGGGGGCCACGGCCTCCAGAAGGTACGTCATCAACTCCAGCGAGACCATGGAAGTCTCGTCCACCACCACCACGTCGAACGGCACGGGATTGGGGGCGGTGTACTCCATCTCTGCCGTGCGGGGGCGGGCCCCCAGTAGCTTGTGGATGGTGCCGCCCCAGAGATTCTCTGCGGCCAGGACGTCTTCGCGTACGGCCTGCTGCAGGCGAGCTGCTGCCTTCCCTGTGGGCGCAACCAGAGCGATGCGTGGCTCGTCACCTGCCAGCGCATTGAGAATGCGCGAAACGATGGTGGTCTTGCCCGTGCCGGGGCCGCCGGTGATGACGACGGTGCCATGGTTCAGCGCGGCCAGCACCGCCGCGGCCTGATGCTCGTCCAGTTCGTGCTGAGTTCCGGCTGCTCGGGGCGGTGCTGGTGGAAGCGCCGTGTGTGAGCCGCGAGCGGGGCTCTGGCTGCGTCGGCGCAGAATGTGGGCCAATCTGCGCTCCTGACGCCAATACCTATCCAGGTACAGCAGCGTGCCGTCGAGGCGGAAGGGGCGGGTCTCCGTGGATTCAGGCAACGCCACGGCGGGGGAGGCCTCGACCGCATGAAGCCACCCGTCAGCCTCCGGCCAAGGCAGGGCTACCGGCTCCTCGACTGCGCCGTCATCCGTATCTGCCTCCGCCCGCAGTTGCTCTGCGGCCGTGGCAAGATCCACGCACACGGACCCCAGACGCAGCTCCCTGGCGGCCAGGGCGCAGGCCAGCAGCACCTGGGGATCTGATTCGCCGGCCAGCCCGCCCAGCCTGTGGGCCAGATGGAAGTCGATGAGGCTTAGCCAGCCAGCTTCGCAGAACGCACGGAGGATGCCGGTGGCGCCGGTGGGGGTTTCAGGCACGGGTACCTCCCAGGAGATCCGAAACGGCCGTGACCAGCGCGGCTGGCGGGAACCAGCCGAACACGCCACAGGATGCGCCGTCGATGACGGGCGTTTGCGCACCGGCCATACCGCGGACGAACAGGTAGCCCACTCCGCCGAGATGCCGCTCAGGGGAGTAGCCGGCCAGCCGCTGGCCCAGGTAGCGGTGGAGAGCCGCGCAGTAGAGGATGGCCTGCAGCGGATAGTGGGCCTGCATCATGGCCTCAGCCATGGCCGGCTGCGTGTAATGGCCCACCACCAGCGCATCCTGCGCCGACGGAGCCAGACGGTTGGTCTTGTAATCCACCACCACGAACTGCTCACCCAGTTGGAGGACGCCATCGATGGAGCCGGTGAGGAAGCCATTGAGCACGGCATCAGCGGCATCTGAGGCGGCGAGCCGCTCAGGATAGGGAGCCAGCGGATCATCCGATGGGAGGTGCTCAGCCATGAGCGCAGCCAGCTCCCGCAAGGTGGTTGGCGCACTGTGATTGCCGAGCGGAAGATCGAAATCCAGCTCAGGCAAACGCTTGCTGGTGGGCACGTCCGTGAGGGCCTGAGGGGTGAGCGGCAGCAGTGGTGTGCGACACAGCTGCACCAGCGCCTCAGCGAGCTGGCCTGACTCTGCGGCATCGAGGCTGTGCGCTGGCCCGATCTCAACCAACAGTTCGGCTGCGTGGCTCTCCAGCGTCTCAGGCCCCCACTCCAGCAACTCCAGCGCCTCGTGAACGAGGGTGCCGAAAGCGGTACCAGCCGGAAGCTCCGACATGGGCGAGGGCAGCTCCAGCGCCGGATCCATGGGCTCTGCGGTGGTCAGATCCAACTCCACGGCCTCATCCGTGGTGATGCGCATCGCCGTCTCGTGCAGGCCCTGGGTGAGCCCCGAGTAGGAGGTGCGCCGCCACGTTTGGTCCACGGTGCGGTTCAGCCTGCCGAGTTGGAGGGGAGCGGGGGGCTCTTCCGGTTCTGGGGCGTGCACCGTGGTGGGGACCGTATGGAGATCTGTGAACAGGACGCCGGGAATGCCCATGGTGGAGCGCTGGTCCAGGAGTTGGGCCAACGGGCTGTCCGTCTTGGCGCCCTTCCTGGCGGCGATGTGCCAGGCGATGGCCAGGTGCTGGGCCCGGGTGAATGCAACGTAGAGGAGGCGGAGTTCCTCATCCATGTTCTGGCGCTTCAGGTCTCGCGTGAGTTCATCGTTCCAGGCGGGCGAGGGGCCGATGTAGAGATGGCGTTGACCGTTCTCCACGATGCTGAAGGGCTTGGTGCGTTGCGCGCTCACACCCTCGGTTTGGGGCAGGAGTACGACGGGGAACTCCAACCCCTTCGCAGCGTGGATGGTCATGACCCGGATGGCTGGTTGATCCGTGGATACTCGGAGGGAATCCGAGTCCTCGCCTGAGGCATGGCGTTCTTCCGCCAGAGCGATCAGGCCCTCGAGCGTGGTCTCTCCGGACGCGTCGAAAAGCTCGGCCAGGTGGATGAAATCTGCCAGGAGGCGCTCGCCATCAGGTTCCTTGAGGATGCGGGCATCCAGCCCGGTATGGGTGCGCAGGTGCGTGAGCACGGCCGCGCTACGCCCCGCCGCCCACAGGTGCTCCAGGGTGTGGACCAGCGTGCTGACCCGGGCAGATTCCGAGGCATCAGAGGCGAACAATTCCGTGATGGAGGAACCGATGAGTGGGGTCATTGCGGCCAGGCGGATGTGTGCCTGGGTGGGATCCGCCATGGCCCGCAGCAGCGCCACCCACTCGTCGTTCGCGGGCTGGTGCCAGACGGACTGGCTGCCGGTGAGCACCGCAGGGTGCCCCGCCTGAGTGAGGGCGTCCCGGATGGCCTTGCCTCGAGCGGTCGTGCGCACAAGCACGGCGATATCCGAAGGGGAGAATCGAACCCCTGCGCGCGGCCCTTCAGTGGCGAGGATCTTCCGGACGTGGGCGATGAGGTTGCGCTCGATGGCTGCCTCGGCTGGCTCGGTGGCCACATCATCCTGGGCGCCGCGCACCACCCAGAGGCGGCTCTGACTCGGCAACCCGGTGCGCGGCCCGAAGTGGGCGGCGACGGGGGTCACTGTCACGGTGGGTGCGCCGAGCGTGGTGGTGCCGAAGAGGCTGACCACGCCGTCAGCCAATGGCTTGTCGGTGCGGTAGTTGGTGCCAAGACTGGCCACCTCCGCATGATCTCTGGCAGCGAGGTAACTGCCCAGATCTGCGCCGCGGAACCCGTAGATGGACTGCTTTGGATCCCCGATCAGCACGGTTGGCCGATCTGGGCCGACGAAGGCTTTCAGCAGGATTGCCCATTGATCTGGATCCGTGTCTTGGAACTCGTCAACCAACACCACCGTGAACCTGCGCTGCAGTTCTGCCGCAACGAGCGGACCCGTCTCCTCGTCTGTCAGGAGCTTTTTCAACCTGGCAGTGACGTCGTTGAAGGTGCACACCCCCTGGACACCCTTGCGCAGGGCGTACAGCTCGCGCACGGCGGTGGCGTACTCGAAGTGCTCTCCGGAGCTGGGCAGCAGCGGCAGGTCCTTCGTGCAGGCCTCTTCGCCGATGCGGATCGCGTCACGTGGCTGCAGCCTGGGGGAGTCATCCGTGCTGAACATGCGCAGGTACACGTCTGTGGCGCATTCGCGCACCAAGCCCATGGGATCTTCCCCCACGGCTTCGGTGGGATCCCAATCTCCCAGGATGCCCAGTTCGTAGAGCATCGCTTGGCAGAAGGAGTGCGTGGTGAGGATGGTGGCGTCGTTGAAGCGGGCCAGGGCGGCCACCAAGCGGCTCCTGTGGAGAGCGGCGTCCCCCTCCATCAGGAGCGCCGCAACCGGATCCTCACCTGTCAGCGGATCTGCTGGGAGCCCGGCCGAAATCCGGTCCATGTGGGCCACCACGCTCTGCAGCCTCGCGAAGACGCGGGTACGCATCTCACCCGCTGCGTGGTTGCCGAACGTGATGAGCAGGAGTTCCGACACGTCGAGGCCCCGCTGCGCGATGAAGCGTGCGGCCATGGCGGCGATGGTGTAGGTCTTGCCGGTGCCCGCACTGGCCTCGAGGAGCATGGTGCGAGTGGGCAGTGGGCCGGTGACGTCAAAGGTGGTCATTCGGCTCCTCCAGTGACGAGGGGAGCATAGAGCTCCCAAGCCCAAGCGGTGAAGGCGTCCGGGCGTCCGTTGGCTGGATCTCCGGGCAACAAGCTGTCTTCGAACAACTCAGCCACGCCCTCCGCGTAGAACAGGGGCCATGCGGGGCCGGCCCCGGCCCACTTGCCCTGCCAGTGGCCAACCGGCCCGCTCCACGCCGCGGGGTGGAAGGCTCCCGCTGCGGACTCCTGGACGAATGTCAGGGCCGGCCCCACAGGGACGGGAAGCAGCCGGTACTGCGCCTGAGTGTATGCCGAGGCGAGTACCGCCAGATGGGCCGCTGCCTGCTCTGGTGGCAGAGGATCCACCTGCCAGTACTGGGTGGTCAGTGCCCAGTTGGTGAACTGGCTCTTGACGAAGTGGTGGAGCTTGGCTGGGGTGGCCGTGCCCATGGCCGTCAATGCGAGGCTCTCCAGCCAGGGACGGATGATGCCGGTCATGCGACGCGAGGGATTGGCTGCCAACGCCAGCCCGCCTCGGGTGCGGACCTCATCCACCAACCTCACGACATGGTTGTTGGGCAACTGAAGGGACAGGTTCACGGGATGTGCTGCTGGATGTTGGGACCAGTCACTGCCAGCTCCCTCCCAGAGGGTGATGGCCTCTCGTTTGGCCCCGGCAAAGGCCGCGTCTCCGATGGCGTGTGGAGGGAGATCCTCACGCTGCCTGAAATAGGCCTCGACCACAGGCAGCGGGGTGCCGTCCTTCCAAGAATTCGTCAGGGCGTTGACCAGCCGCCAGTTCTCGAGCCCGTCCATCTGCAACGGGATGTGATCCGTGACGCGCGGCTCCTCATGGAGGGTGACGTTGCCCGCGGCGCGGAGGAAGGTTCTGGCCGGATCACTGAGAAAGCGTTCCAACTGGGTGAGCGTGATCTGCGTGGGGGGAGCACCGACGGGGAGAGACCTGGCCGCGAGACGGCGCCGGGAAGCGAGCCCAAGCGTGGCCACCGACGCTGCCTGCCGCGCGTGCGCCCCGTCGAAGGCGGCGGGATCGAAGCTGGGAGCCGCCCCGAAGTTGGCGCAGGACGATGCGGTGGGTGGATGTGGGACACCCTCGTCTGAGGGGAGGTCCACGTCCAATTCGCCCAACAGCCAACTCACCGCCACGGGTGACGCGCTGGGATCATTCGTGCGCTGAGATCTTGCCTGCCGCACGATGATGAGCCGCTCAGCGCTGCGGGCGTGGGTGAGCAGTTGACTGAGCCGACGGCGCGGGAGATCTGGAGTGCGATCTCCGAGCGGCACCGAATCCGGCAGTGCTCCGCCGCGCCCAGGCACCACGTCATCCGTGATGCCCACCATGGCCACCAGCCGGAACTCGACATGTTGCAGTTCGCCAAGTGGCAGCACCTGCATGGAGCCATTTCCAGCCGCCACCCGAGCCCTTTGCGGCTGGGCGGAAGCTTCAAGCAAGTGGGCGAACTCAAAGGGGGTGAGCACTGTGGCGCTGCCCAGATGATCTGACTCGAAGCGGGCCAACACGCCGCGCGCATGAAGTTCCTGCCACTGTTCCGCGTAGGGAAGGCCCACCAAGGAATCCAGGGTGGCACGGGTGCGGGCGACCCATTGGGTGACAGTGGCGGGGGAGGCCGCCTCAGCGACGGCGTGCCGAATCCGGGCGAGCACTTCGCACAAGGAACCCACGAGGGTCAGATCCGAGGCCGTGACTGCCTCTGCGCCGCTCAACCCCAGGCCGGTGTTCTCCCCGGTGCCCATCGCGAGACCGATGAGAAGCCTGTCGATGCCGCGCAGCCAGGTGTTCTGCTGAACGCCTTCCAACTCAAAGGCCTTCCGGTGGGCCTGATCCAGACCCCAACGGATCCCTGAGCCGGCGACCAGCTCAATGAGGGCGCGCCTGTCTGTGAACCGCCACCTGTGAGCCACTGGCTGACTCACCAGCAGATCCACCAGCTGGCTGGCGCTGGCGCGGGAGGAGCCAAGCCTGAGCATGTTCACCAAGAGTTGAAGCACCGGATTGGCACGTTGCTGGGCCACGGGCTGCAACCGCAGCGTGCGTCCCGGATGCCCCCCGTCCGCAGGGGCGAAGGCTGCGTCCAGCAATGTGGCGTAGCGCTCCGGCGCCGGGCAGACGATGGCCACGTCACGAGGCTGGAGCGTGGGATCTGCCGCGAAGGCTCTGGTGAGTTCGTCCCGCAGCACCTCAACCTGCCGGGCCTCCCCGTGCGAATCATGCACCGTGACGAGGGGAGCATCAGCTGGAGCACCTGGAAGATCCGTCACGCTGGTGGCCCATTCCTGGGCCCACTCATCACCGGGGGATCCGGTGGGCTGAAGGATGGTCAGCCCCTGCCCGCCAGCGAGCGCCCGCAACGCCTGCAGTTGCGGCTGGGTGAGGTGATCAACCGCCATCACGAAGGTGGGGGTGTGGTTCTTCGATGCAGCTGCACATTGCGCATCAAGGACAGCCAGCGGATCCAATTCCATGGCGGATGTGACGGCGCGGAGCAGACGCGGCTGCCAGGTGAGGGCCTCCTCAATCTGCTGGCCCCCCGGCAGATCATCCGCCCCGCCCAGCCAGTGGCTGACCAGTTCAGGGGAATGGTCCAGATAGTGGCGCAGCAGCCGGGCGATGCGCAGCGCGGTGGCCCTGCGCCTGCCCGGGCGTTCCGCATCTGCTGCCAGCGCCCGCTGAACGAGTTGATGCTGCTCCTGGGACAACGCTTCGGCCACCGCCAGATCCAGTGGCGTGCCACGCCACCTCGACCGGTCTCTGGCGACCCCCGCCTGTAGTGCCAATTCCCTCATGAGATCAGCGGGGGACAAGTATTCGATGCCGGCAGAGATGCCGAGCCGAGCGGCCACCTGCTGCCCGAGGACTCGACCCGTTGCCCGCGACGCCACCACGACCCGCAACTTCTGGAAGGGATCTGTGCCTGCAGCGGAGAGCTCCTCGGTGAGAGAGTCAACAAGGCCAGCCCACCGGGCACCTCTCACCAATCTCACCGTCATGCGAATCACCCTACTGGGGGCCGCCGACAATTCCGTTTTGTCCGGAGAGGACGGTATGAATGGAGCCGTGAGCAGCCACATCCTTGACGCCCTGGATCCGGAGCAGCGCGCCGTCGCAACCCAACTGGATGCCCCCGTCGTGGTGCTCGCAGGCGCGGGCACGGGCAAGACCCGCGCCATCACTCACCGCATTGCTCACGCCGTCAGCGAGGGTCACTATTCCCCCACCGCCACCCTCGCAGTCACATTCACCACGCGGGCTGCAGGCGAGATGCGCTCCCGGTTGGCCGGCCTGGGCGTGCGGGGCGCGCAGGCGCGCACCATCCACTCAGCCGCACTCCGGCAGTGCCAGTTCTTCTGGCCGCAGGCGTACGGGGTGGCCTTTCCCACCGTCGCGGAGAATACGTTCGGATTGGTGGCGCGCGCGGCACACCAGGTGCTGGGCAGTTCGGAGACGGCACTGGTGCGTGATCTGGATTCCGAGATCGCCTGGGCCAAGACCAGCAACGTCACGCCAGCGCAATACGTGGAGATGGCCGAGGGGCGTTCCGTGGCCGGTGCCAGTGCAGCTCAGGTGGCCAACGTCATGACTCGCTACGAGAAGGCCAAACTCACTGAGGGCACGGTGGATTTCAACGACATCCTGCTCTGCAACGCCGTGCTGCTCAGTGAGCATGGGGAGATCGCCGAGCGGATCAGGGAGACCTACCGGCACTTCGTGGTGGACGAATACCAGGACGTGTCCGCATTGCAGCACAAGCTGGTCCAGCTGTGGGTGGATGGCAGGCCAGACGTCTGCGTGGTGGGTGATCCCAACCAGGCCATTCACTCCTTCGCTGGGGCTGATGCCGCCTACTTGCTGCGCTTCGCGGATGAGTACCCGGGTGCCCGCACGGTGCGGCTTACCCGCAACTACCGCTCCTCGCCGCAGGTGATCGCGGCCGCGAACAAGGTGCTCCGAGTGCGCAACGGGGCGCCGGGAGCCCTGATGGCCACCCAAGAGGCCGGGCCAGCGCCGTCGTTCATGTCAGCCCCGGATGAGGGGGCGGAGGCGGCAGACGTGGCGCGGTGGTTGCGCGCCCAGCATCAAGCAGGATCGAAGTGGTCAGAGCTCGCCGTGCTCTACCGGATCAACGCGCAATCCCCGGCCCTGGAGGCCGCCCTTTCGGAGAGCGGCATTCCCTACACCGTGCGCGGCACGGAGCGGTTCTACGACAGGGTTGAGGTGCGTCAAGCCATCCTGGACTTCGGCCGCGTGACCCAGCGCGATGACACCGCCGGAGCCCTCCACGTGCTGGATGCGGTACTCACCGCATTGGGGTGGAAGCCTGAAGCCCCAGCCGGGCAAGGCAGGCAGCGGGAGCGGTGGGAATCCCTTCTCGCCCTGCGCACGATGGTCTCTGAGGAGCACCAGAAGCGCCAGGGCTGGACGGCGCAGGAGGCCCTCGGGTGGTTGCAGGAGCGTGCCAGTTGGCAGGCGGCTCCGGTGGCTGAGGCCGTGACACTGTCCACACTCCATGCGGCCAAGGGCCTCGAATGGGATGGTGTCGCCATCGTTGGCGTCCGTGAAGGAATGATCCCCTTCGTGTTGGCGCAGGAGGAGCCTGCCCTCGCTGAGGAGCGGCGCCTCCTCTACGTGGGTTTCACACGTGCGCGCAGGCAGTTGCGGATCAGTTGGGCCGCCTCAAGGGGCAAGGCCACCCGCTCGCGTTTCATCGCGGATCAGGTGTCGGGGCCGGAAACGGTGGTTGCGCCGCGCAAGGTGTCGTCGGTCAGATCCCGCACCTGCCGCGTTTGC
Source organism: Propionibacteriaceae bacterium (assembly GCA_030538315.1). GTDB lineage: Bacteria > Actinomycetota > Actinomycetes > Propionibacteriales > Propionibacteriaceae > Arachnia. Next base: position 893 of record JAUNUF010000043.1, on the reverse strand, counting down.
GGAACGGCGCTGAACACTCCAGCAGAACGCAAGCTTGCCCGGCATGAAGACTGCGAGGTGAATTTCGACGAGGAACTCTTCGAGGCTCTGCGTGCCTGGCGCAAGGCCGTGGCCGAAGAGATCAGGATGCCGGCCTTCGTGGTCTTCACGGATGCCACGCTGCAGGCCATCGCGGAGTTCGCGCCCAAGGACCGGGCCCAACTCCTGCGGTTGCCGGGCATCGGCACGGTCAAGGCAGACCGGTATGGAAACGGTGCCCTCGAGGTGATCCGGCAGCATCAATCCAGGTGACAACCCCGCGTGCGGCAGGCTGTACGCCATGGCCAACTCATCAGGCTGAGCCCCGGATTGTCCGTGTGCCAGGTCCAGCTCGTGCCCATCAGATCCGTGCTGCCGTGCTCCACCACCGCCATGGCCTGCAAGGCCACCCACGCCGCGGCCCAAGCCGTCACGTGCCTGCTCGTGCCGCGCTCGGTGAGTGATCTGGGCACCGAGGTGAGGCACGCCGGGCAGGGGCCGAAGCCGGGCCGCACGTAGGGGCCGATGGCGGCGCCCTTCGCGTGCCACCACACATGCAGAGCCCCAGTCTCGGCGCCGTAGATCTCTGATTCGACGACCGGGTGGCGGCCCGGTGGCCACGTGAGCACCGCCAGCGAGGCGGCGGAAGTGGAGCCGGGGGAGCCGTGCGCCGCGCGGGGTGTGATGGTCTTCGTGAAGAGCCCTGCCCGTTGCAGCCCGGCGGCGATGGGGGCAGTACGGGTGGGTGAGCCCAGGACCATGAGGAGGGGTGGCATCAGCGTCATGGTCACCACTCTGGCCCTGCCATGGAGTCAGGAACCAGCGATTCCTGACAAGGGACAACACCTCACTGGAAACGGACAACACTTCGGCGA
>JAUNUF010000042.1 GCA_030538315.1 Propionibacteriaceae bacterium | reverse complement strand
CCCACAAGACCCAAACCCACCAAACAAACAAACTCATACCCATAGGGTCTGAGCCTGCCTCTGCGAGCTTGCGAGCCAGGCAGGTCGAAGGACGCGCGGACAATCCTCACGACCCGATGCGCGGGCGCACGAACGGGAAGCTCAACACCTGCCGGATCGAGGCGCCGGTCAACGCCATGACCAGGCGGTCCAACCCGATGCCCAAGCCACCCGCCGGGGGCATGCCCAGCTCCAAGGCGGCGAGGAAATCCTCGTCGACCTCCATCGCCTCCGGGTCTCCCAACGCGGCCTTCCATGACTGCTCGACGAGGCGCTGGCGCTGGATCAGCGGGTCAGTGAGTTCGGAGTAGGCAGTGCCCAACTCCATACCCCCGGCCACCAGATCCCAACGCTCCACCAAGCCCGGTGCGCTCCGATGAGGCGCCGTCAGCGGGGAGGTTTCGGCTGGGAAGTCGACGTAGAAGGTGGGCTCCACCGTGCGGGCTTCCACCAGTTCGCCGTACAACTCCTCCACCACGGCCCCGGCACCCCAGCCGTCCCGCACCGCGACCCCGTGCTCTTGCGCAAGAGCCAACAACGCATCCAGATCCATGTCCATGGTCACCCGCGTTCCGACGGCGGCCGACACAGCGTCGCACACCGGCACCACCGGCCACTCGCCGGAGATGTCCGTCAGCTCGCCGTCGGGGCCCAGCGGCATAAGCGGCCGTCCATGCACTGCCGAAGCTGCCCGCTGGATGATGCGCTGGGTGAGGCGCCGCATCTCGTGGTAATCGGCGAGCGGGCGGTAGGCCTCCACGACGGTGAACTCAGGGTTGTGCGACGAATCGGCCCCCTCATTGCGGAAGTTCCTGCCAATTTCGAAGATGGGCCCCAACCCACCCACGAGCAGCCGCTTGAGGGCCAGCTCGGGCGCGATGCGCAGCACCAGATCCATGTCGTAGGCGTTGATGTGCGTGCGGAATGGCCGCGCGGAGGCACCGCCGTGCACCACGTTGAGGATGGGCGTCTCCACCTCCATGTACCCGTCGCCCACCAACTCAGCGCGCACGGCCGCGATGACGCGGCTCCGGGCGCGCAGCAGATCTGCCTGATCCGAGTGGACGATCAGATCCAGCGACCTGTCGCGCGCCCTCGCCTGCGGATCAGCCACGCCTCCCCACGGGATGGGACGAAGCGCCTTGGCCAGCATCGTCCAAGAATCCACCAACAGCGACGGCGTGCCCGTCCGCGACTCCCCCGGCACAGCGTGGATCTCGATCAGATCGCCCCGGTCCACGAAGTGCGCGAAGTCAGCGGCCTGCCCACCGGCCCGCTCCTCCTCCAACACGCATTGCACGGTGGCCGCGCCGTCGGTCAGTTCGATCAAGATCACGCCGCCGTGATCACGCACCGCCCGCACCCGTCCGACGACGGCCCGGCCGCCCAGATCACGCAGGGGATCCTCCAACTCGCTGAGCATGACGGCGTCGCGCTGGCCCACCGGATAGCCAGAGCCTCCAAAAGATTGCAGCTGTGTCAGGTGGGCGGTGCGATGCCGCACTTGGTCGCCCGCCTTCGCCAGCCAGGCCCCCTGATCTGGCGCGGGCGGCTCATCGATGGCTCGCACAAGTTCCAGTTCGGCGAGGGGGGGGAAGAACCGCGTTCGCATCTCCCCCGGCGCGCCTGGCCAACACGCCCGGGAGGAAGCCCTCGGCCACCATGCCTGCCACGGCCACCTGCGGAAGAGCCAGCGGTGAAGGGAGCGCAATGTAGCGCGGAGCCCAAGACACGCGATATTTCGCGTTGGCTCGATACAGCCGCTCCAACTGCCACCACCGGTCCAGCAGCGACAGGACCCGCGAGTTCATCCGCTCCACCGGCGCCGCAGCCACGTCCTCCGCACGCGCGAAGACATGCCGAAGCGCCGCGAAGTTCAGCGACACCCGCTCCACACGATGCTCCCGGCACCACGCCATCAGGACAGCGCCTCAGGATCGAGCTCTGCCTGGGTGCGAAAATCTGCGACCATGCCCTCACGAGTCGCGCGCTGCCACGCGCGACGGACCTCGGTCAGCGACGTGGAGTCGATCCGAAAGGATTCCGGCGAGAGGATGGCCTCATCCCCGAGCCGCAGCACCTCGAAGCCCAGCGCCCGGCTGTAGACGCGAGCGGCCTCAGGGCTGCAGGCCATCACCGCGGGCGTCCATCCATAGGGGCGAACGTGGGCCTCCCAGCGAGTCACCGCCTCTTCCCAAGCAAGAGGATCACCAATGGGGTCTGCACCAGCAAGCGCCACTCCCCCAAAGACTTGGTACGAGACGGCCGCCCGGCGACGGCTGTCGAAGTGGACGAGCCGGTCGCGGCGGGTGGCCACGTACCCCAAGGAGTCATTCTCACCGAACTGCGCCAGCAACTCCCGCACGGCCACCTCGTTGGCGGGGTGCCACGCATCCGGGCTGCGCCTGGAGCGGAGGAAGACCAACACGGCGCCCACCAAGGCGGCGCCCATGATGAATGAGGCCACCTGCAGCACCAAATGCGCCACCTGCACCTCCCGCCACGCGGCGGGCGGATGGATGCCCAGTGACCGGAGCAGCGACACCGCCGTCTGCAGCCACGCCGGCGCCGTCGAGCCCGGCCAGAGCCGGACCAACACGGCAGTCACCGCGACGGCGAGGGCCACGCCACCTGCCACGATGCCCAAGGCGGCCAACCAGGAGCCCCGCCCCACCCTGGCGGTGAAGGCCGGCCACAGCGATTGCCACTGACTGCGGCAGCCACGTCGAGCACCGCCCATGCGGTGCCCAGCACCTAGAACACCAGCACCACGATGAGCGCCAGGCGCTTGCGGCGCAGCAGGCCGGTGGTGATCAGCCCGAGGCCCACCACCGAAACCAGAGACGCCGTGACCGGGATGTTCAGGATGGCGAAGGCCAACTCCAGCCAACTGACGCGCGGCACGTGATGCACCAAGCGGTAGCTCAGCCACAGGAAGGCCGCGACAACAGTGGCGACGGCGTACACCCACGCCAGCAGATTGGCCGCCTTCTGCCTGATGGGGCCCCTCACGGCGCCACCCAAGCGAACTGAGGTGAACTCACCCCCAACCAGCGCAGGCCAGCCGCCGCGCCCGCCGTCCAGACGGGCCAGGCGTGCCCCCCGGTGTCGATGACCGACGCCGTGAAACTGGTGGGCGTGCGCACCTCGGGCAACGTCTTCGTCAACGAGTTGTAGGGCATGGTGTCATCCTTCGCCGCATGGAAGAAGATCCGCACCGGCGGTGCCTCGTCCCGCAGGATCCGGGCGAGGCTGTAGGCCGGATCATCCAGCGCGCGCAGCTCTGCGCCGTCGAAGTGGAGTTCGAAGTAGCCCGCGAGATTGACGGACGAGCCGAAGGTGTGGGGATGGCGCAGGGTGAACATCGAGGAGCACCAGCCGCCAGCCGAGTAGCCCAGGGTGGCCCAGCCGTCGGCGGTGGGGACCGTGCGCAGATTCGCCTTCACCCAGTCGACGAGATCCGAGCTGACGAAGGTGTCCATGTTGAGGGTGCCATCGGTGGCGTCGACGCATTCCGTGTCTCGGTTGCCGGGAAAGACGGTGGGCACCACCACGATAGATTCCCGCAACTGGTGGCGGCTGGAGAGATCCGTGATGAGGCGGCCGATCGGCAGTTTGTCCTGGTACACCTTGATGGAGCCGGGCAGCCCGGGGAAGGCGAAGACACTCCCTGGAAGATGGGGTTGGTGCGGGGGTCGCGCTGAAGCGGCGTGGTTTCCGTGGTCTCCCAGTGCTGCGCAGTGGCTGCATCCACCGCGGGAGCCCCCACCGTCTGGACGTCCGTCCTGCCTTGCCACCCGATGATGCTGGGCCACGTTGGGTACCAGTCGTTCGAGCGGTTCAGCACGGCCGCCACGAGGAGCAGCGTGAGCGCGGAGCTCAGCACGACGGCGACAGCTTGGCGTGCGAGGTTGCGCCACCGCGATGCAGGCCGATGCAGCGGCACGAACACGATGGCCCACACGAGGCATGAGCAGCCCTCTCCGAATCATGAAAATGCTACCCCGATAGGATGAACATGAGCGGCAGCGAGGCCGCCCAAAGGAGTGAGGGGTCCATGACGGTAACGGCGCCCACCCGCCTGCCATCCAAGACACGAGTGCAGCAAGTGGGTCTGGCCATCGCCATGATCGCTCTGGTTGCCTGCCTGTTCGTCGAGATCCCCGGCCTGGAGCCGGTGGGCGTGCGGATGTTGGGCATCTTCATCGCCGCCATCGCGCTCTGGGTCACCGAGGCCATCCCCCTGGCAGCAACGGGCGTCGGCGTCATCTTCGCCCAGGTGCTGCTCATCTCCAACGACGCGCTGCTGCCGGTGCCAGCCGATGCGGCCACCTCGGCGTCGTTCTTCGCCAACCTCGCCAACCCCGTCATCATCCTGTTCATGGGTGGCTTCCTGATCGCCGACGGTGCCGCGAAGTACGGCCTCGACAAGAACCTCGCGGCGGTGCTCCTCAAGCCCTTTCAGGGCTCGGCCCGCATGTCGCTGCTGGGGCTGATGCTCATCACCGCGCTGCTCTCGCAGTTCATGTCCAACACGGCCACGACGGCGTCGATGTTCGCCGTCATCATCCCCATCCTCGCCACCTGGCGGGATCCGAAGATGCGGGCTGGCTTCGCGCTGGCCATTCCCGTCTCCGCCAACGTGACCGGCCTCGGCACGCCCGTCTCCACGCCACCCAACGCCATCGCCGTCGGCATGTTGACGCAGAACGGCATCCGCATCACGTTCCTCGACTGGGTGCTCATGGCGCTGCCCTTCATGGCCATCATGCTGACCATCTCCTGGCTCGTGATCGCCCTGCTGTTCGTGCCGAAGGGCCAGCCCATGGAGTTGGACCTCAAGGCGGATTTCAACAAGAGCCCGGCCGCCGTCGTGTTCTACGTGATCGCGGGCCTCACCATCGTGCTGTGGATGACGGAGGCGCTGCACGGGGTGAGCTCCAACATCGTGGGCTTCCTGCCCGTCGTGGGTCTCCTCGCCATGGGCGTGATGACCGGGCGCGACATCAAGCAACTCTCCTGGCCCGTCCTCTGGCTCGTGGCCGGCGGCATCGCGTTGGGCTCCGGCGTGCGCCTCACCGGCCTCGACACCTGGCTACTGGGCGGCATCAACTGGGACGCCATGAGCACCACGGTGTTCCTGCTGGTGGTGGTCGTGGTGACCATCCTCATGAGCACCTTCATGTCCAACTCCGCGACGGCGAACCTGATCATCCCGCTGGTGCTCGGCCCCAGCATCATGGTGGCAACAGATGACGTGACGCTCGCTGTGATCGCCGCATTCGCGTGCTCGATGGGCTTCGCGCTGCCCATCTCCACGCCACCCAACGCCATCGCCTACGCCACGGGGCACATCCCGCAGCGGTCCCTCATCCAGGTGGGCGCCATCCTGGGCGCGGTGGGCGCCGTCGTGCTCGCTCTGCTCATGCCGCCGCTCTGGGCCTTCCTGGGGCTCACATGAGCACCCCCTACGCGCTGATCCTCAGCCCGGAAGGGCGCGCCACGAAGATCGCCCACGAACTCACCGCCAACGGCTTCGACGAGTTGGTGCACGTGGTGGCCGAGCCCACCGTCGAAGCGGCGCTGGCCGCCACGTACTCCCCCGTCGCGCTCATCATCCTGGATTGCCGCAGCACCCCGCTGGATGATGTGATCTTCCCCCTCCGCAAGGACCCGCGCTACGCCAACGCCCGCATCCTCTCGATGGTGGGAAACGACGGCGTGGTGGGCGCCGAGTCATCGCTGGACCGGGGCTGGGTGGCGGCCTTCATCGGCCTCCCGATGACGCACGGGCTGTTGGCCCGCCACTGCCGGGATCAGTTGTCGCGGTGGATGGAGCGGCACGGGCCGGAGCCGGAGGACGGCTCGCCGCGGCCCCGGCACAACCCACCCGAAAGCGACCTCCTGCGGGATTTCGAATCCAGCGAAACCACCCGCACCCTCGAGCTCATCACCGTCATCGAACGAGCGCTCGGCCCCCGCCCCCGCCTGCGACTGCCTGCCGGGGTGCGGCTCACCCGGCAGGACGTGCCCATCGACGGCGTGTACATCGTCCTCGAAGGCGAGGTGGCCCTCACCCGCCAGGTGGGCGACGAGACCATGCTGTTCCATCAGGACACGACGGGCCGCGTCGTCGGGCTCCTGGCACTCTCCACGGGTTCCCGCTCGCGGTTCAATTCCACGACGATGACCCCCGCCGTCGTCGTCCACCTCTCCACCTACCAACTAGACCAGGCGCTGCAGCTGGAGCCGCAGGTCTCCGCGATCCTCGCGTCGTCAGCCATCACGCAGCTCAGCACCCGGCTGGCCCGCTCGGAGCACCTCCACACGGAGCGCCGCTTCCTGGTGCGGCGGCTCGAGAAGGAGCGGGCTGAGCTGGCCGAGGCCCTTGAACAGCTGCGGGAAGCGCGCTTGGAGCTGGTCACGCAGGCCCGGTTCGCCACGTTGGGCGAGCTCAGCGCGGGCATTGCCCACGAGCTCAACAACCCCGTCGCCGCCCTCATCCGCTCCACCGAGCATCTGGTGGAGGACGTGGCAGACCTGATGGTGACCAACCCCAACGGTGAACTGATCGCCAACACCGTGGACCACGCAGCCAACCGCGGCGCCACCTCCACCCGCGAAGACCGGGCGGCCAGGCGCGAACTCTCCCGGGTCATCCGCGACGAGGAGCTCGCCCACCGCCTGTCCGCCGCGGGCGTGCGCAACCCGGCCATCGCGAAGGCCGCCACGAAGAGCAAGAAGCTGGCAGACACCATCGAGCTCAGCGCCAAGCTGGGCACCTCGCTTCGCGCCATCAACCTCGCCTCCGCGCAGATCACCCGGCTGGTCTCGTCGCTGCGCTCCTACTCGCGCCCCGACGAAACGCTGGAGGGATTCTCCGTCAACACGTCTCTCGAGGACGCGCTGCATCTGGTGTCCCACCGGCTGCGCGGCGTCGAGCTGGTGCGAGACTACGGCGACCTCCCCGGCATCCGCGCCCGCTCCGCGCAGCTGGGGCAGGTGTGGACCAACATCCTCGTCAACGCCGCAGATGCGCTCGACGGCAGCGGCTGCATCGAACTGCGCACCCGCCGCGCCCTCCGCGAGGTGGTGGTCACCATCACCGACGACGGCCCAGGAATCCCCGCAGAGGTGCTGGAGCGCGTCTTCGAGCCCCGCTTCACCACGAAGCACGGCCAGGTGCGGTTCGGGCTGGGCATGGGGTTGGGCATCGCCGCCCGCTTCGTGCACGGCCACAGCGGCACCATCACCATCGACTCTGCCCCTGGCCGCACCTGCGTCGAGGTGCGGCTCCCCGTCAACGGCCCACCGGAAGATCCCACCCAGGAGGCATCGTGAAACTCGCCATCATCGTGCTCGAAGACGAGCCACCGGTCCGAGACGCCATCGCCCGCGACCTTGAGGAGTTCACTGGTTCGATCCGCATCGAACCAGCGGAGGACGTGCCAGATGCCCGAGACCTGATCGAGGAGATCCTGGCCGACGGCGACGTCGTCGCCCTCCTGCTGGCAGATCACCGCCTCCCGGGCGAGAGCGGCGTGGACTTCCTAGTGTCCACCATGGAGGATCCGCGGCTGGCCGCCGCACGCCGGGTGCTGATCACCGGTCAGGCGGATCACGCCGACACCATCCGTGCCGTCAATTCCGGTGGTCTGGCCCACTACATCGCCAAGCCGTGGGACGCGGGCGAGCTCCACGCCGTCGTGCGGGAACAGCTCACCACCTACGTACTCAGCCAGGGTCTCAACCCGCTGTCGTACCTCCAGCACTTGGACATGGATCGCGCGATCGTGGCCATGCGGGATTTCAGCCTGAGCGACTGACCCCATCCAGGGCGAGATGCGCACCTTCGCGAAGCACACGGGGCAAGCCGAAATTCAGAGCGTGTTCCCGGTAGATGTCCATTCGATGGGGTCACCCTCCCCAAAATGGAGGGGGTGACCCCATCGAGTGGACATCTACCGGGTTTCAGGCGGATAAGTGAGGCGGCCACCGTCCCCCACCACGGGCGTGGCGCCCCACGCGCCCAGCTCGTGGCGCCGCGGCTTGGCCGTGGTGGACAGGTGCCAGACGGCCCATTCTCTGGCCACGAGACTGTTGGCGATCAGACTCCGGTGGCAGCGCCAGGGCATCGGCTCACCGCACATGATCACCACGTTGCGCTCCTCCGCCAACCCTTCGAGCTCCGCCAGGCCCCGCGCGTACTCGTCGGTCAACGCGTAATCCGCGTAGTTCTTGAAGCTGGCGTTCTCCCACCCCGCGTTGAGTTCTGGGTCGATCTCGCGCTGCTTTCCCCGTCTGCCGCTGAGCGCCGCGAGGTGGAGATAGCCGATCCCCGCGTCCCCCAGCCAGCCTGGCATCGCGTCGCGACCGAACTGCGGGCTGCGGCGGGAGCCCGGCTGGGCGCGCACGTCCACCAGCAACTCGATGTCCACGGAGCGGAGCGCCTCGAGGAAGACACCCTCCGCGCACACCCAGTGGCCGATGGTCCAGATCTCACGCTCTGCGTTGTGGCTTGTCATCAGCTCAATCTCAAGACTCGACGAACACCTGGCTCACGTCACCATCGGCGTCGAACGAAACAGCAGGCCAATACCCTTCCATGACGTGCTCTCCGCACGAGTCATCCAAGTGGAGAACAATGCTCCCATCGGCCTCGACCACGACAGTCTGCAGCACGAGGTCGTCCATTGCCTCCTCAATTTCCTCATCCGAGGGTGGCTCATCGCTGAACTCACTCACGGTCGCGTTGACGGCACGACGCCGCCATCCATCTGGATCTGCGAAGAACGCCTCCAAGCTCGGCAGCATCCCCGCCGCAACGGCTGGGTCTGCGGCCCGCAGCAACACAGCTGGGTCGCCGTCCAGCTCGTAGGTATCCGACATGAGCACTTCGCCGTCGGTCAGAGTTGTTGAAGAGCGAATGAACTCACCCCATGGGGACGAAACAGTGTCAATCTTGCGGGTCACGCCATGGAAATTACCACCTCAGGATCAGCGGGATCGCTCCCGAGGAGCCGCAGCACCCACCAGGTACATGCCCAAGGCCAGCCCCGAGGCCACCACGAGCGATACGGCGATCACGCCCGACGGCGCCTCCCCGCCCAATCCGATGAGAGGGGGCATCGCGGCGCCGAACACCGCCTGCACCACACCGATGATCGCGGACGCAGAGCCGGGCGCAAGCGGAGACGCGTCCATTGCCAAGGCCATCAGCGAGCCGGAGGCCAGCCCGACGGGGAGCGTGACGAGAGCCAGAGCTATCAGCCACACCGGAACCGGTGCATCAAGAGTGTGCACCGCCGCGACGATCAGGCCACCAGCGAGCAGCGCGCTCAGCGACAACAGGGCCACCCGCTTGGGAGTGAGCACGCCGAATCTCGTACTGCGGCCGAAGGCGCGGGTGCCGAAGAATGTGACGGCCGCCATGCCCAGCGAGATGACGCCATTCAAGGCCGCGTAGCTCTCAGCAGAGAAACCAAACTGGGCCTGATAGAGGTAGGGGCCGCCCGAAATCAGCGAGTACATCGCGGCAAACGCGAAGGCATTGGCCGCGGTGAGCGCAAGGAAGGGACCCCACGTGCGGCCCTCTCGGCCGCCCGGGCCGGCAGTGCGGCCGACGCCGCGCTGGCGCGTCTCGGGCAGCCAGAACACCACGGCGAGCACCACGAGCAGGCTGATGACGACCACGGAGCCGAAGATCCAGCGCCAACTGCCCAACTGCAGCACCATCACACCGAAGAGCGGAGCGACGGCGGGAGCAACGACGCCCACGGCCATCATGAGGCTCATGAGCTTGGCCGCAGCAGTCCCATGCACCCGGTCTGCGACGACGGCGCGCGCCAGCACCATTCCCGCACCGGCACCAGCACCCTGCGCCACCCGCCACCAGATGAGCCAGGTGATGGTCGGCGAGAGCGCCACTGCCACCGTCGAGATCAGATAGAGGGCCAAGCCAGCGAGCAGCGCGCTCTTTCGGCCCGTGCGGTCGCTGATGGGGCCGGTCACGAGTTGCCCCAAGGCGGTACCCAGGATGAAGGTGGTCAGCGTCAACTGCATCGCCACAGGGCTGGCCAGGAGCTCCGCCTGCGCGAGCGGCATCGCGGGCAGATAGGTCGCCGTCGCCAGCGGGGCAAGACCGCTGATCACGATGAGCACCGCGATGGCGGTGAGGCTGAAGGGCCGCGAAGCGGTGGACATGGAGACTCCCGTCATAGTTGAAACCTGAACCATCTATACCCTAACGGGCATATCTACCACGTGCAAACGAGAATCACTCTCATCTTGCAGGAGGCCGCGGGGATCTGCAGCACAGGGGCCGCGCACATCAGCGACAATGGAGTCATGCGTGAGCTTCAGAAGATCATCGTCGACGAGTTCGGCGTGCAGCCCGAGATCGACCCCGCCGTCGAGGTGGAGCGCCGGGTGCAGTTCCTGACGGACTACCTCGCCACCACCCGCACCCGCGGCTTCGTGTTGGGCATTTCCGGCGGCCTCGATTCGACCCTGGCCGGGCGCCTCGCCCAGCTCGCCGTCGAGCGGGTGCGTGAGCAGGGCGGCGAGGCCATCTTCTATGCAATGCGCCTCCCCTACCGCGTCCAGCACGACGAAGACGACGCCCAGGCCGCGATGGATTTCGTGGCAGCAGACCGCGAGGTGACGCTCAACGTGGGCCCCGCCGTCGATGCGTTCGACACGGAGTACACCCCGGCCATGGGCGATGAGATGAGCGACTTCAACAAGGGCAACGTCAAGGCGCGCCTACGGATGATCGCCCAGTACGCGGCGGCGGGCGACAACGGCCTGCTCGTGATCGGCACGGATCACGGCGCGGAATCCGTGATGGGCTTCTTCACCAAGTTTGGCGACGGCGGCGCGGACATCCTGCCCCTGTTCGGCCTCAACAAGCGCCAGAACCGGCAGCTCCTCCAGCACCTCGGCGCGCCTGAGCAGCTGTGGGCGAAGGTGCCGACGGCGGATCTCCTCGACGACAAGGTGGGCCAGCCGGACGAGGTTGAGATGGGCGTGTCCTACGAGCACATCGACGACTACCTCGAGGGTCGCGAAGTGCCTCAGGAGGCGGCGGAGCACATCGAGCGCGTCTGGCTGCGGTCGCGACACAAGCGCACCACTCCGGTCAGCATCCTCGACGACTGGTGGCGCTGACGTCCTACGCTGTGACCATGGCTCTTGGATACAAGGAAGAACAACCCACTCGCGAGGAGATCGACGCCACCTCCGGCCTTGTCGCTCTGGAATTCGGGCAGAACTGGTGCGGGTTCTGCCGCGCCCACGGCCCGATCCTGAACGAAGTGCTGGATGCCCGTTCGGACGTGCAGCGCATCAAGGTCGCGGACGGCCCCGGCCTGCCGCTCGGGCGCTCGTTCAAGATCAAACTGTGGCCCACCATGGTGCTGCTGCGCGACGGCGTGGAGGTGGGCCGCGTGACGCGGCCCGAGAGCGCCCAGGATGTCGAGGAAGTGCTTGATCGGGCCCTGCCCAACGTGATCGACTGACGGGTCTTGGTGGCGTTGGGCATCGACGAGGTGTGGCTGGGCGTCGGTCTGATGGCGCTGGGAGTGGGCGGCATCTCCGGGGCGCTGCTCGCCCCAGTGGTGGGTAAGCGGGTTGGCCGGTTCCGCTCGGTCGCGGGCAGCACGGTGCTGATGGGGCTCGCCGTCGGTAGCTTGGGGTTGATCCCCGCGGGGCTGGCGGGCATGTGGGTCGCTGCTCCGTTGTTGCTGTTCGGTCGCCTTCTGCGCCATGTTGAGGTGCCGCCAACCCGCGATTTGTCATCGGCGGAATGATCGGCGTATAGTTACTCCTCGCGCGCACCACTAGCTCAACTGGCAGAGCAATTGACTCTTAATCAATGGGTTCAGGGTTCGAGTCCCTGGTGGTGTACGACTGCCCCGGTCCTGATGGACCGGGGTTTTTTGCTGTCTCCAGACCGAGCGTCCAGGTGGCGGGAACACCGTAGGCGAGCTCGATGCGCTTGGCCACAGAGACCGCGTTCCTCGGCTCATTGATCCCCGACTCCCAAGCGGCGAGAGACTGCCGCCCCTGCTGAATCGTGTCTGCGAACTCGGCTTGGGAGGCCCCTACGACACGGCGGATCTTCCTCAGTCGGTCGCCAAACGTCCACTCCAGACGTTCGGCCATTGCCACGGGTTCCGTACTCATGTCACCAAAGTAACACAAACCTAGACATTTCCCGACACTTTCGGCGTTTTCTGGCCATAGCTTGACTAAGCATGTCTAGCTATGGCTAGACTCCGCCCCATGAACTCTAGCTATAGCCAGACTGAAGCGACACCAGTCGCATCTTTCACGGTCGGAGAGGCCGCGCGAAAGCTCGGCGTTTCGACCCGCACCCTTCACCGATGGGAAGCCCGCGGCAAGATCAAGCCGTTCCGCACGCCAGGCGGGCAGCGCCGCTTCACCGCCGACGAGATCAACCGCGTGGCCGGAGGCGAGACCAAATGAGTGACCTCCAACATGTCAACCCCGCCACCCTCACCCTCGACGGGAACATCCGCACCAACACCGCCATCGACCAGGGCCTGATCGACTCGATCACCCACCTCGGCGTCCTCCAGCCCATCACCGCATGGAACGACAACGGCCAGCTGCGCGTCATCAGCGGCCAGCGCCGCACCCTCGCCGCGATCAAGGCCGGGCGCGACACCGTGCCCGTCTACGTCGTACCCCAACCCGAAGAACTCGAACTGCCCCTCATGGGCCTGGTCGAGAACACCCACCGCAAGGCCCTCGACGGGGCCGAGGAAGCCGCAGGGCTCCTCCAAGCCTCCCTATTCGGGGTGAGGGCTGACCAGATCGCCACCGTGACCGGCCTGACCGAGGAGCGGGTGAAGGCGGCGATCGCTGTTGGCCGCTCGACGACAACCCCCACCATCGTGGAGGCCGTCCCCACTGCGACGTTGGATCAGCTGGCCGCACTCGTCGAGTTCGAAGCCGACCACGAGACACACGCCGATCTGGCCGCGTGCCTGACGCGGCAGCCACAGATGTTCGACCACCACCTATCTCGCGCCCGAAAGGATCGGGCTGAGGTGGAGGCCGCCGAGGTTGTTCTTGGCCGGCTGCTGGCCGAGGGGCTGCGCGCCGAGCTCCTGACTGATCAGGTGCTGTGGGATGACAAGTCCCCGGTCCGCTCGGTCAACGGTTTCGGGCTGGCCCCGAAGACTCACAAGAAGTGCCCGGGCCGTTTGATCCTCGTGAAGGGCCGCACCTACTACGGCGAGGACGAGCCCACCGTCGAGGAGATCGAGTGCTGCGACCAATGGCGCGAACTGCACAAGGCCAACAGCACCAGCGCTGAAGAGGTCGACGAGAAGGCCCTCGAAGAGCGCCGGAAGGTCCGCGCGAACAACGCCGCGTGGGTGGCTGCTGAGCCGGTCAGGGCCGAGTTCCTCGACGAGTTGATGACCCGCGCGAAGCTGCCCGAGGCGCGTGTGCTGATCGCCAATGCCCTCCTCATCGACTACGGGCGGCTCAACGGGCACAAGGTCGCCAACCTTGTCGACAAGTGGACCGGCCTCGGGGCCGCGCGCAGCTACCCCGTGGTCCCGCTCTCGGGCTGGGCGAAGGGCACCCCGGGACAGATCAAGAAGGCCGAGAAGGTGGCCCTGGCCGTTGCTCTGGCCGCGCACGAGTCGGCCTTGTCGAAGGACTCGTGGCGCTACCTCGACGGCGCGAACGCCCGCTATTTCGACTGGCTCGAAGCCCAGGGGTACGTGCTGTCCGACGTTGAGAAGATCGCCGCCGGGAGGGATCGGGCATGAGCGACCCCCGCGACATCGTGGCCACCCCCACCGAGCACGCGCACCAGCTGCGCGACGCATGGCTGGCCGTGCTCATCGTTGGCCTGACCGCCCTGGCCCTCTCGATCGTCCTATGGGGCGTGCTGACGTGAGCAAGCATGCCGACGCCGTCGGCCTCACCGCAGCCCGAGCCTCCGGCGCCGCCATGGCCACCGACCTGATCGCCGACCTCCTCGATCAGCTGGCCATCCTCACCTGCCCCTGCAGCGACCACCCCTAACCCCATGCCCCACAACCGCACCTGCACCTGGTGCGGCCATCGGCCGCACCCCAACATCTGCCCCGGCCAGATCCAGACCGGGACCCGCAACAAGCAACCCATCCTCACCCCCTGCCCCTGCAGGAAACACCGAAAGGCGACCCCATGAACGAGACCACCACCCCCCTGCGCAACATTGAAGACGCCGACTGGAGGGGCCACGAGCTCCAGACCCTCACCCCGCCCGCCACGATCATGTGGGACGTCCACGGGCTGCGGGTGCGCCTCACCAACGAAGGCGTGCACCTCGACATCATCAGTGACACCTTGGTCACGCTTCACCCGTGGCAGGTGATGGTGCTCCTCGAGACGCTGCACACCGCGCTTGAGTCGAGCCAGATCGGGGCCAGCCCGGCACCCCGGAGCCTGACCGACGCCGAGGAATACGCCTCGCAGGAGGACGAGTTCCGTCACCGCGCCCTGCGTGCCATGAACGAGGCCCTGGGCGGTAAGCGATGAGCTGCTGGAACGACCCCGAGAGCTGCCGCGGCTGCCCGTACTGCGTCGGCGGCTACGACGACCGGGGCAAGCCGTACTACAGCGACCTGAGCCCGCCCAGGCCCGGCGCATCGAGCTGGGCGGCTCCCCCAATCCACCCGACGACGACAAGAAGGAGACAGACCGATGACAGACATCACCATCGACGACAACCGTGCGTGCGACGATCCGCAGTCGAGCATCCCCCGCCCGGAGACGATGACCTGGCGCGGCCCCGAGGGCTGGCGGATCACCCTCAATGAGGACGGCGTGATCCTGCGCCCCTCGACGACCGCCCTCGAGGAGTCCGACGTCCGCAAGCTGGTGAAGCTACTGACCGAGGTCCTCGACATCAAGGCCATGGAGAGCCGACTGGTGCCCGAGCAGTACGCGCCGGGCCGCGTGCCGCCTCCCGCACGGCTGGCCGAGATGAGTTGGCACGAGCAGCGGGCCGATGCCCTCGCATCCGCTGCCCGCGAGCTGAGGCAGGCCCGCGGCAAGAGCGGCGACGAGGTGCCGTTCTGATGGCACGCTTCGCTCGCAAGAATCACGCCAACTCGCACAGCTACACCCTCGACGGCCACCGGATCCCCGGCGTGACCACGATCATCGGGATCCTCGACAAGCCCGCACTGGTCGGCTGGGCCGCGAAGGAAACCGCAGCCTACGCAGACGAGCATTGGACGGAGCTGAGCGCGCTGCGCTCCGCGGACCGTATCGAGCGGCTCACGAAGGCCCGCTTCGCCACGAACCGCCGCGCGATTGTGCGGGGCAACCGTGTCCACGCCCTGGGTGAGCGCCTGTTCAAGGGCGAGGAGATCCCGGAGGGCGACATTTCCCCCGAGCTCCGCCCCTGGGTTGAGGGCTACGCCCGCTTCCTCGACGAGTGGGAGTTCGAGTTCATCGCCACTGAAATGCCGCTGTGCAGCACGGATTATCGCTATGGCGGGACCGCTGACGGCTTCGCCTGGTCTCCTCGCCTCGGCAACGTCCTGTTGGACCTCAAGACCGGCAAGGGCGTCTACGGCGAGACCGCGTTGCAGCTGGCCGCGTATCGCTACGCCGATCTGGGTCTGAGTGCCGTCGAGAAGATCGGGCCCCGCGGCGGCCGCTCCACCGTCTGGGAGGAGTGCCCGGTGCCGCAGGTCGACACCACCGTCGTGGCGCACATCCGCGAAGACGGCACCTCACTGATCCCGGTGAAGGGCGACGAGGAGACCCATGAGGCCTTCCTCTACATGGCCACCGTCTACGACCTGTGGGTGCGGCGCACCGACTGGAACAACCGCAGCGACGCAGACGCCCTGCGCGCTGTCGCTGACCCCATTTATCCCGAGGACTTCCCGCGAAAGGACATCGCATCATGACCATCGAACGTTGGAGCAACGACTCCCAGCCATCCCAGTCCGTCGCCACCCGCGACACCGATTCCTGGGTGAATGTGCTCAAGCCCGTCGTCGAGCTCGCTGAGGGTATCTGCAACACCGAGTTTGTGCCCTCAAGCCTGCGCGGCAACGTCGGCAAGACGACCGCCGCGATCCTCTACGGCCGAGAGATGGGCCTGCCCCCGATGACCGCGCTGGGCTCGGTGCACGTGATCAGCGGCACCGCGTCGATGAGCGCGGCCGCCAAGCGTGCACTCATCCAGGCCAACGGTCACCAGATCGTCACCGTCGAGATGACCGCGGAGCGCTGCGTGATCAAGGGCCGCCGCGCCGGGGAGGGCGAGTGGCAGACCTTCAGCTACACGATGGCTGAGGCGCAGCGCTCAGGCGACGCGAAGAAGAACGCGAACTATCAGACCCGCCCGGTTGAGATGCTGCTGGCCCGCGCCTCGGGGCGCATGGCCAACGCGATGTTCGCCGACGTGATCAAGGGTCTCGCCACGACTGAAGAGGTCATGGACGAGGCGCGGCACACGGTCGAGCTGGCCAGTGTCGAAGTCGCCCCTGACCCGCAGCCCGCTGAGGCCCCCAGGACGATCAGCCGGAAGCGCCCCGCAGCCGCAGCACCCACCCCTGAGCCAGCCACGGATGGCCCGCCCCCGGCCGCGAAGCGCCCCCCGTTGCGCAAGGCCCCCAGCACGCCGGAGCCTGCCAGCGAGCCCGCCCCGGCCGAACCTCAGGTCGACACGCTGCCGGACGAAGACGGTGTGATTGACGCCCAGGTGGTCGAGGAGCCCACCGAGATGCCCAAGTGGCAAACCGGCGGCCTGAAGATCGCGCACATGCACTGGAACCGCCTCGGCGTGACCGACCGCGCCGAACAGCTGTTCTACGCCGGAGAGGTGGCCGGCCGAAAGGTCGAGTCCCACAAGGACCTGACGCAGGACGAACTCCGAGCCCTCAACGGCCTCCTGGAGCGTTCGCGCGATCTCGAAGCCGTGAACGCAGCGATCGACGCGAAGCGCCAAGAGGGCTGACATGGCAGGCGAAACCCAGATCACAGTAGTCGGGAACATGGTGGCCGACCCCGAACTCCGGTTCACCCCGAACGGGGCAGCCGTGGCGAGCTTCCGGATCGCCTCGACCCCGAGGATCTTCAACAAGCAGAGCAACGAGTGGGAGGACGGCCCGGCCCTGTTCCTCAGTTGCTCGGTGTGGCGCCAGTACGCCGAGAACGTCGCCGAGACGCTCCGCAAGGGCATGCAGGTCATCGTGCAGGGCCGGTTGAAGTCCCGCACCTATGAGACCAACGAGGGCCAGCAGCGCACCGTGTTCGAGATCGATGTGGAGGAAGTGGGCCCCACCCTGCGCTACGCCACGGCCACGGTGAACCGCGCCAGCAAGGGCGGGGGTGGGCAGGCCAGCAGCAGCGCGTGGAACAGCACCCCGGCCTCGTCGCAGCCCGCCAACGACCCATGGGCAGCGCAGAGCAAGCCTGCGGCCGCAGATCCATGGGCACAACAGCCCCTCGAACCCCCGTTTTGAGGTGCGCCGTGCCGCGTCGTCAGCTGCGGGTCAGCGAGGACCTCCTCGCCGAGATGATCCACGACCTCGGCTGGGGCCGAGCCATGGCCCTGGTCCACCGGGAGGCCGAACTCCTCAACTGCCACCCCACCTCCAGCTACGCCGTGCGCTCTGCCTACGCCGTGCACATGGCCACCGTCAAAGACCGACCCACCCCCACCCAGGGCGAACTGCCCATCACCCCCTGAAAAGGAGACCCCATGTCCGCACTAGTCAAGCTTTCCAGCAAGCTCCCCGGCGACGAGGAGATCAACGGCCTCGACGCGATCGCCGACGAACTCCAGGAAGAAACCACCATCGTCGCGCTCGTGTGGATCTCCCCCCGGGAGGTCCGCCGCGTGATCGCCACCGGCAACCGGGTGCCCATCGTCGAGATCCGCCGCATCGAACCGCTGGGTGAGCCCAGCGACCTCCCCGCGGAACTCGTGCAGCTGGTGCTTGACCAGCAGGCGCAGCGCACCGGCCGCACCCCGCTACCGATCGACCAGGTCACCGTGCCCGCGGGATCCGTCGACGAGCTCGACGACAAGCCCCCGGCCCACACCCAGCGGCCCGCCTCGGAACCGACGCCGATCCGGGAGGACCTCGGAAGCGTCTTCAGCGACGGCACGAAGTGAACCGTTCAGCCGAGTGGTTCGAGGCCGGGGCAGCAGGTAGCTGCCCCGGCCTATGGGCCATCCGCGGCACCCTCGGAACCGTCCGACGGGGCCTCTCCAAGCACGACGAACTGATCGAACCCCTGCACGTCCTCGACGACACCGGACGCTGCAAGCACTGCGGACAGGAGACCCGACGATGAACCCCCAGCCCCTCGACACCCCCACCACCCCGATCGCCAGCCGCTACGGCCGACAGATCCTCAACGCCCTCCAGCGCGCCCGGATCTACCAGGGCACCGTGCCAGCCAACGTGAAGGCCCGTCGACGAGCAGCGAACAAGCGCGCCCGGGCAGCCCGGAGGAACAACCGATGATCGTGGCCACCATCACCCCAGACAACAACGCCGCCCCGATCCGGCTCGAGCACCCCGACGGCACCACACCGCACGCCCTCGACCTGGCAACGGCCCGCGCCCTCGCAGCCGAGGCCCACGCGAAACGCCCGCATGTCTACCTCACCGCCTTCGACGCGCAGCACCGCACGATCGCCATGGAGGTTTACGACCAGGCCAGCGGGAACCGGCTGCGGGCCGAGATCAGCTATGCGGAGGCGTCGTGATCCGCCACTGCCCCATCTGCGGCACCGAGCTGGTGCAGCGCAGCGACGAACCCGACTGGAACTTCCGCAGGCGCCAAGCCTGCGGAATCGCATGCGGAACCACCCTCGCCGCCCAGTCCAAGCGGGCAGACCGACATGACAGGGTCGCCGCAGCCATCACCGCAGGCGCCAACGGCTACGACATCGCCGACCAGTTCGGCACCTCGTGGCGGGCGCTGCGCACCTGGGCCAAGAAGCACGCCCCCGGCCTCATTGGCCCACTCACCGCATCACTGAGCAACCCCCGCCAAGCACCCCGGCAGACCGCACCCGAGGGAGCGCCCCCAACCCGCTCGATACCCATCCCCAAGACCGGACGTACCACCTACGGCCTCGACCGCACACACGGCGGCTGGTACCTCGCCTGCGGCCTGTGCGGCAGACGCTTCGCCCGCGCCTCCCGCCGCGCCGTCCTCAAGCTCGCCCAGCTCCACAGCCGCACCCACATGCACGACCAGAAAGGGCAAGCAGCATGACCCAGATCCTCAGCTATGCGGAGGTGGCGTCGTGAGCACCACCACCCTGACGATCAACACCTCCGCGTTGGAGTGGCGGCAGGCACTCGGGCAGGCCCTGGCCATGGCCCACACCGCCCTGCCGTTCTTCCTGCCCGTCGGGATCCGGCTGGAGTGGGTCCCGGGCAAGACCCACATCAACGGGAAGATCGGGCGCGATCGTTTCGACGTCACCCTCGAGGTGGTCCCCGGCCGGGCCGAGCCGGGGAAGACGACAGACACCGAGGCGTTGGTGCCCGGGCTACGGGAGGTGGCCGGTTTGGTCGCCGACCTCGACGAGGACATCAAGCCGATCGACCGCCGTGCGGCCGCCATGTTGATGCGTGAGGCCGCGGCAGCGTTGGAGCGGGTCCTGGTCCCCACCGGGGCCCACGAGCGGCACACGTGACGATCTATCGCCTCCACGTCGAGGGGCACCCGCAGGCGAAGGGGTCGATGACGTGCGTGGGGAAACGGGGCAAGGTCCAGCATCAGGTGTTGGAGTCGGACCCGACCGGGGAGAAGAAACGGTGGCGCCGGAAGCTCACCGACGGCGCCCGGCTCCTTGCCCGCAGGATCGGCCAGCCCCTCGACGGCCCGCTGATCGTCGGTGCCCTCGTGGTGCTAGAGCGCCCCAAGTCGGTGCGGCTGCAGCTACCGACGTCGCAGCGTTCGGGCGATATCGACAAGCTGCTACGCGCGGCCCTCGATTGCCTCACCGACGCCGGAGTGATCGTCGACGACTCGAGGGTGATCGCCACCCCGGCGGCCAAGGTGTACGACCTCGGCCGGCCACCCGGAATAACCCTTTACGTCGGCGAGATGACCCACGACGCCCTGCCCAAGATCTGGGCCCACATGGTGGCAGCAGCCCCGGAGCTCGCCGCCGAGCGCCTCGTGTGAGACCGCCCACCCCAACCCGAAGGACCACGATGGAAGACCTCCCCCTAGGCCCCCTGGTGACCCGCGCCCGGGGCTTCTGATGGGCTGGAAGCTCGCGCACAGCGCCCACAAGGCGGCCCTCACGCATCTGTCGCCGAGGGCTCGCCTCGCGCTGGATTACATGTGTTGGACGGCCCTCGACGTGGCGCGGAAGGATCAGGCCGCCGCCGAGTATTGGGGTGGGCATTTGGGGGTCGCAGCCTGCCTGCTGGGACTCGACGAAGCCCCCACGAATAAGGGAACGGTGGCCGCACAGCGGGCGATCAAGGAGCTCCTAGAGGCCGGGGTGATCGAGCAGATCAGGGCCGCAGCGCCTCGACGAAACGCGGCCTACCGCATCTTGATTGGCGAGTTCTGGAAGACCAAACAGCCTGTGGATAACTCGACCCAAGGGGCCCTGATATGACCCGCAACGTTATACGCCCACGTACAACGTTCGGCCGGAACGTTGTACACCCACGTACAACGCACGTTGTACACCCATGTACCCCTGAGGAGGACAACGTAGGAGGACACAAGAGAGGAGGCACATAGATCAACGTAGCGACCTACGTACAGGAGCCCTGTGGATAACTTTCCGACGAACGAGAGAAAAAGAGATGACCAACAAGTCGAACTACAAGATTCACGACGACACGCCATGATCCGCCCCGCCCTCATCGCCCTCCTGATCATCGCCACCCTCACCGGCCTCTGGGCCCTCGCTACCCACCGCCGCACCCCCGACGAAAGGACCGACCCGTGATCTCCGAACACCGCTCCGGCCTCCAGGGCCGAGACTTCGACGGCGAACGCTGGGCAGCGCACACGCAGCCCCTCGACACCTCCGAGAACCTCATCGTGATCCGCAGCGTCGACGGGAAGGTCATCCTCAATGAACTCGACGCCCTCAGGCTCGCCGCCTGGATCATGCGCAACGTGCGCCGTTACCGAGGTGGTGCCGCCACCCTCATCGCAACCGACGACCACGCCTAACCCCAGACAAGGACCCGCCCCGTGTCGCTGCCCAGCTACGCCACCGTCGACGAGCACCTCACCGCCCTGCCCCACCTCGCAGCATGGCTGCCCTGGGCCGCCATGACCGGCGCCACCAACACCAGCAGCGCACCCGGGTCCACCGTCCCCATCAACGTCACCCTGCTCGCCCTCCTCGACACCCGGGAACGCTGGAACTGGGAAGACGGCATGGCCTGGGCGGACCCCGAACGCCAAGGAGTCCTGCCCTACCTCCACGGCTGGGTCCGCGATATCGAAGCCAGCCTCTACGACGTCGACGCCCCCGACATCACCATTCCGCCCCTGGAGCCCACCATCGCCAACCAATGCGCATGGCTCCAGGACCACCTCATCAACGCCTACGGCCTGCCCCAATGGCCCGAGTTCGCCGACGGGATCGCCCACATGCACCACCGCGTCAGCGACGCCACCGCCGCCGCCCGCGCCGAAGGCCCCAGCCGCTCATCCTGCGGGGCCTGCGGCAACGGCCGGCTCGTGCCCAACGGAGACAACCACTGGACCTGCACCACCTGCCTGATTACCGTCACCCTCACCGCCGTCACCCTCCGCCAAGCCGCCACAGCAACCGGCCACCCACTGCGCACCCTCCAGCGCTGGGCAGGCACCAAGGGCTGGGCGCGAGTCGAAGACAACCTCGGGCACCGCTACTACGACCTCGGCCAAATCTCCGCCACCGTCGCAGCCGCCCGGCTCGCCAAGGCCACCCAGCAGCCCGAGGATGCCGCCCACGGCCCTCAGGCCCCCGACCCCGACCAGACACACCCCCCAGACCTGCAAGGCCCGCAGAACGGCACCTAGCCCCGCTCGTCTGCTAGAGTGGCGCGCGGAAGGGGTACAGCTGTCCCCAAAACACCCCCACCCCCTCCCTCGCGCAACCCCCACCCCCGGCAGGCCCCCCTAGGCCCCGCACCCCGAACCTTCACCCCCCTCCCCGGCTAGAGCCACTGCTCGCTGGAGGGGGGTGAAGCACCCCCACCCCCCTCCCATCGGAGAC
>JAUNUF010000158.1 GCA_030538315.1 Propionibacteriaceae bacterium | reverse complement strand
CCCACAAGACCCAAACCCACCAAACAAACAAACTCATACCCATAGGGTCTGAGCCGGGCGCGTCCGAGGAACGAGGACCGCGTCCGGTCGAAGGACGCTAGGCCTTTGAGCCCTCCTTGGGCTCCAGCCCAGTGGCCTCGGAATCCGTGGCGCCCTGCTGAGCGATGGGGCGACGGCGCATGAGCTTGCCCAACCAGCCGGTGCCCTCAGCCTCGACCTGACGGCCACCGGGCAGTTCCACCGTCGCGCGGTCCGTGCCCTCCTCAGCGTGGCGCTTGGCCGTGCGGCGGCTGACCAAGGCCCGGAAGAAGGCGGCGTGCTTTTCGCTTTCGTAGGCGACAGTGTGCCCGTCGTCGGTTGCCCACGTGATGTCTTCGGCACGTCGGTCTCCGGTACGGAGATCGATCAGGTCACCGATGTACCGCAGCACGACGGCGACGGACGCCGCCATGGGCACGGACAGGAAAGCGCCGATGATGCCGCCCCATACGCCACCCAGCAACACGGCCAGCAGCACGACGACGGGGTGGAGCTGCATGACGCGAGACTGCAGCAAGGGCTGAAGGATGTTGCCCTCCAACTGCTGCACGGCGACGATCAGGATGAGGACGAACAGCGCGGTGTAGGGCCCGTTGGACACCAGGGCAACCAACACCGCCAGCGCGCCGGCGGTGAGCGCACCCACCATGGGGATGAAGCCCGCCATGAAGGTGATCACCGCGAGGGGGAAAGCCAGCGGCACGCCCAGCAGGGCCAACCCGATGCCGATGAAGAAGGCATCGACGAAGCTGACAATGGCCTGCGTGCGGATGTAACCGGACAGCGTGTTCCACAGGCGGGTGAGCAACTCAGTGGCGTGGAACCCTGCCTTGCGGCCGACGATGCGGCGGGTGAACGACAAGAAGTTGCTGCCGTCCTTGAGGAAGAAGAACGTCAACACCAGGGTCAGCAGCAGGGTGACCACGCCGCTGCCGATCGAGCCACCGACGCTCATGACCTGGGTCATCAACTCACCGCTTCGGGCCTGCAGCCACGCGAGCCCTTGGTTGATCCACTCGTTGAGTTGGTCGTCGCGGATGTTGAGCGGCGGGCCAGCAACCCAGGCCTGCAGCTGCTGGACGCCCTTCACGGCCTGCCCTGAGAGCGTGGACCACTGCGAGGCGATGCTGGGCGCGATGGCCCACACCAGCCCGGCCAGGATGCCGAAGCCGCCCAGGAGCGAGATGGCGGCGCCGCCCAGGTAGGGCACGCCGACCTTCTTCAGCCAGGCCGTCAGCGGCCACAGCACGGAGGCGAAGAGCAAGGCCAGGAGAACGGGCAGGATGCCGCTCCAGAACTTGCTGGCGATCCATCCGATGGCCAAGAGCGCAGCTGCCATGAGCAGGAACCGCCCAGACCACGCCGCGAGCCACCGGCCACCCTCACCGATCACATCGGCACGGTCCACCGGGTCTTCCGGGTTGGGCGAGGGCAACGCGATGAGCGTCTCCTCGTCGAACGGCAAGCCTTCAATCGGCGCCGGTTCCTGGGTGTTGTCGTTCACTCGTGCTCCTCAAGCCGCTGCTGATCCAGAGTACCGAAGCCTGACTACGCCGAAGGGCGCGCCACCCTCGCGAACAAAATAGCGCACGCCCCGGCCGCGAAGCCGGGGCGTGCGTGTTGCACAAACGTCCTTCGTGAGCAGCCGGCTCCTTCGTCGCTGAGCCGCTCCTCAGGAACCTGTCAGAACTCGATGAGTGCCTGACCGCCCTGCACCGCGTCGCCGGGGACGACGAGGATGGTGGCGACCTTGCCAGCCGCGGGAGCGGTGATCTCGGTCTCCATCTTCATGGCCTCGAGAACGAGCAGCACCTGGCCGGCGTCGATGTCATCGCCCTCAGCCACGAGGATGCGCGCCACGGAACCCGCGAGCGGGGCCACGACGGCGTTCGAGCTGACAGCCGACACCGAGGCCTTCGTCGGGATGGGGTTGGCACCGGCGTTGACGCCGATCACGATCGGGCCAAGGCCTTGACGCTCCTCCTCTTCCACCTCGACGTCGATTTCATATTCCGTCTTGTTGACGGTCACCTTGAGCTTCATAGTGTTGTCTCCTTAGCGGACGTGCGGGACGGAGCGATCGTGGACACGCTGGCGGGACGCCGCGGCCCAACGGGTCTGGGAGCCGTAGCGGATGGCGCGCACCTTGGCCTTGTGGCCGAAGTATGCGGCAACCGCGGCACCGATGGCGATGAGATCTGCCTCGGGAATCTCGCGGTCTTCCTGCAGGTCAGCGACCTGCGCCTCGAGCCCCTCGACCCTCTCCGAGAGCTGGGCGACCAGTGCGCGCAGCTCTTGCAGCTGAGTGTCTTCCATGATGTGTCCGATCAGGCAGGGCCGAGGCCGTGCTTCTTGGCCGGGCGGATCTCGCGCTTGCCGATGAGCAGCTCAAGGGCCATGGCGATCTCGCGACGGGTGTCTGCCGGGTCGATGATGTCGTCCACCAGGCCGCGGCTGGCGGCCATGTACGGCGTCGAGAACGTCTCGCGGTACTCCTCCACCAG
>JAUNUF010000041.1 GCA_030538315.1 Propionibacteriaceae bacterium | reverse complement strand
CGCTACAACCGCGAGACGCTCGAGGTGCACTACAAGGGCAAGACCATCGCCGAGGTGCTGGACATGCCCATCAGCGAGGGCGTGGAGTTCTTCGAATCCATCAACTCCATCGCCCGCTACCTCAAGACCCTCGAGGAAGTTGGCCTCGGCTACGTGCGGCTGGGCCAGCCCGCCACCACGCTGTCCGGCGGTGAGGCGCAGCGCGTGAAGCTGGCCGCCGAACTCCAGAAGCGGTCCACCGGCCGCACCCTCTACGTGCTGGACGAACCCACCACCGGCCTCCACTTCGAGGACATTCGCCGGTTGCTCGCCGTGCTGCAGCGTCTCGTGGACCAGGGCAACACCGTCGTGACCATCGAGCACAACCTCGACGTGATCAAGACCGCCGACTGGGTGATCGACATGGGCCCCGACGGCGGAAGTCGAGGTGGCACCGTGGTGGCGACGGGGACCCCGGAGGACGTGGCGAAGGCCAAGGGCTCAGCGACGGGCGAGTTCCTGAAGAAGATCCTGTGACTAACGCCAAGCGTTAAGGAGCTCTTCGGCTGTCCACACGTGTGCCAACGGCAGGTCGGGCTCGGCCCCCGCAGGGCACACTGCGACCAGCGGCGTTGAGACCATCACTCCGGGCACCTGCAGCGCGTCCTGGGAGAGCGCACGGAAGTCTGCACGTGTGAAGAGCGAGTTCTGCCGCCACTTGATACTGCCGACGAAGGAGATGTGCCGGGCAGGCCGTGCCTCGGCTGCCACCAGATCAAGCTCCGGAGTGTTGTTTCTCGGCCACCAACCACCCAACTCCAGCGCCGAGGGCCACCTCGGATCTGGAAGGAGGCGCGCCAACGCCTCCCTGACGACCGGCTCGATGGCACGGCCGCGCCAAGATGCGAACTGGGCCGAAAACTGCTGCGTGGCCAGATCGGGGCGTCCCCTGTCAACCAAAGGCAAGGAGGGCTCCACGAGCGCAAGCCAGAAGCGCAACGCCGGATCTGAGACACGCCATCGCCGGTCCTTCGTGCCGGGCTTTGCGGAGAGCGGCTCGTCGGCTGTGACCACACGCTTTTCCGACAGAAGGGCCAGGGCTCTATCAAGCGACGCAGGCGAGATCATCCCTTGGAGGGATTGAAGTATTCCGGAATGGGTGCGTTCCCCTCGGCCCCCGATTGCCGTGAGGACCAAGCGTGCGTGTGTCGACGGTGGGAACTCGCTGTCGATGACCCGGATTCCTGAGGTGATCAGAGCGCTCGTCGACCGGCTCATCGACGCTGCAATGAAATCAGTCATGGTGTGGCCGTGCTGCCATTCCTGCGCCACCAGCGGTTGGCCCCCGGTGATGAGGTAAGCGTCGAAGGCATCCTTGCCAGCCAGGCCGGTCATGTGGGCGACGTCCGCAGGGGAGAGGGTGTGGAGCACCATCTCGGTGGCGCGGCCATGAAATGGCTGATCTGCGTGGCTGAGGGCCTCCATCATGGTGAGATCGCTGCCGAGGAGGAGCAACAGTAGGGGCTTTCGGGCCAGTTCCCGGTCCCACACACGCTGCAGTTCGCCAGCGCCTCCGGGGATGGCTTCGAGCAGCCAAGGGAGTTCGTCGATCACGGCGATGGAGGGGGAATCCTCTGGCAGAGCCGCTGCCAAGAGCCGTAGCGCCGCGGTGAGTGAGTTGGGAACAACAGCTTCTGCCAATTCAGCCCCGGGGAGATCTGACGAGGCAATGGTTTGCGCGAAGAGGCCAAGCTCTTCAGAGAGTGGAGCGTGCCGGGCAGCTTGGAAGTAGAACGAGGGGAGCCCCGAGCGCTCGATGAGTTCCGAGACGAGGCGGGATTTCCCCACCCGGCGACGCCCACGCAGGAGCACGGCAACTCCGTTGTCCGCTCTTTGCCCCGCTCTTACGACGTCCAGCAGATGGGCAAGATCGCGCAATTCTGTGGTGCGCCCTACGAATCCGGACATGAACCCTCCGAAAGTAAACCCTCAAGAAGAATACTATAGTTTCTGAGGGTGTCGGGTCTATGCCGGATACAGAGGGCGCATCGACTCAGGGGCGATGCGCGAAGCGGCCACGCGTCCGCCGTAGAAGAGCACCAGCGCGCCCAGATACATGGGCCATGCCGGGTTGGCGAGGCGCCAAGGGCCGCCCATTGAGCGTTCGTACTCCGTGCGGTTGAGGGCGACGACGCCGTCCTGGCCGCCGTCGCACGTCACGTCGTAGCGGCCAGGCTCCGCGTAGAACTGCAGGCCTTCGGGTTGCGAGCCGAAGCGCCAAGGCTCCGTGAGTAGCTGGTATCCGTCCTCTCCCTTGACGACGCACTTGTCCGGCAGCTCTGCCTCGTGGCGGATCAAGACGTAGCTGCCGGGAGCCATGATCGAGATGGAGCCGTCTGCGCCCGGCACGTGGCGCTGGGGGATGAAGTCCTCGCGCATCGAGTTGATCTGGCCCAGCAGCAAGGCGGTGGCTGGCGCAGCCAGTGCGAGGGTCAGGAAGGCGGTGACCACCTGCACCCAGAAGGCGATCCGTCGGCGCTTCCGCCACCGTCGCATCTGGGCAACGAGCTGCTCCCTGCCGGTGGGGGTAACGTTCTCCTGGCTTGTGCTCATGCCATCACAATAGTCAGCCTGCGGGGCTGAGTAGGCTGGCCAGCATGGCCGATCCCGCAAGCTATCGCCCCAGCCCGGGCAGCATCCCCACGGATCCGGGGGTGTACCGCTTCTTCGACGCGTTCGGCCATGTCCTCTATGTGGGCAAGGCCAAGAACCTGCGCCAGCGGCTCAATTCGTATTTCGCGGACCCGGCAGCACTCCACTTCCGCACCCAGACGATGGTGCGCACCGCCGCCAAGGTGGAGTGGACGGTGGTGCGCAACGAGCTGGAGGCACTCCAGCTCGAATACACCTGGATCCAGCAGTTCGACCCACGCTTCAACGTCAAGTACCGCGACGACAAGTCCTACCCGTGGCTGGCCGTCACCATGAACGAGGAATTCCCGCGCGTGTTCGTGGGCCGTGGCGCCAAGAAGCGCGGCGTGCGCTACTTCGGCCCGTTCGGGCAGGCGTGGGCCATCCGCGAGACGGTGGACCTCCTCCTGCGCGTGTTCCCCATGCGCTCCTGCACGCAGGGGGTGTTCAACCGCGCCAAGTCCTCCGGCCGGCCGTGCCTGCTGGGCGACATCGGCAAGTGCTCTGCGCCGTGCGTCGGCCGGGTGACGCCGGAGGAGCACCGGGAGATCGCTGAGGACTTCTGCTCCTTCATGGCCGGCAACACCGGCGGCATCATCGGGCGCATCGAGCGCGACATGTACGACGCCTCCGCTGAGCTCAACTTCGAACGTGCCGCCGTCCTCCGGGATTCGCTGGCGGCGCTGAAGAAGGTGCAGGAGAAGAACTCGGTGGTGCTCTCCGATGGGCTGCGAGTCGACATCGTCGGTTTGGCCGACGACGGGCAGCAGGTGGCCGTCCAGGTGTTCCACGTCGTCGACGGGCGGATCCGCGGCGAGCGCGGGTGGATCGCCGACCGGGCTGATGACCGCTCGCTCAGTGAACTCCTCGAGGCCTTCCTGGAGCAGCTCTATACGGATGATCTGGAGATCCCGCCCCATATCTTGGCCTCCGTCGAAGCAGAGGACACGCTCGTCGATCACCTCACCGCTCGACGGGGGGCCAAGGTGGACATCCGGGTGCCCATCCGCGGGGAGAAGCGGGCCCTGCTCGACACCGTCGTGAAGAACGCCCAGATGGCGCTGGAGCAGGCCACGCTGCGCCGCTCCACGGATCTCATCACCCGCTCCCAAGCGCTCGACGAGGTGGCCGAGGCCCTCGGCATGGAGGAGCCTCCGCTGCGAATCGAGTGCTATGACATCTCGCACACCATGGGTACCGAGACGGTGGGTTCCATGGTGGTCTTCGAGGACGGGCTGCCTCGCAAGAGCGAATACCGCCGCTTCATCATCAAGAGCTTCGAGGGCTCCAATGACGTGGCGGCG
This sequence comes from Propionibacteriaceae bacterium, assembly GCA_030538315.1. Taxonomy (GTDB): domain Bacteria; phylum Actinomycetota; class Actinomycetes; order Propionibacteriales; family Propionibacteriaceae; genus Arachnia. The sequence goes on along the minus strand of JAUNUF010000041.1, from coordinate 18,650 downwards.
ATGACGGAGGTGCTCAGCCGCCGTCTCCGGCGCCTCACGGATGATCGCGCCTCCGACGTGAAGGTGGACGCCACAACTGGCGAGGCCGCGAAGTTCTCCTACGCGCCTGCGCTGATCGTCGTCGACGGCGGACTCCCGCAGGTCAACGCCGCCGCGGCGGTGCTGAGGGAGTTCGGGATGGAGGACGAGATCGTGCTGTGCGGCCTGGCCAAGCGGCTGGAGGAGGTGTGGATCCCGGGGGAGGAGTATCCCCTGATCCTGCCGCGCGCCTCCGAGGGGCTGTACCTGCTGCAGCGCCTGCGCGACGAGGCGCACCGCTTCGCCATCACCCACCACCGCTCTCGCCGCGCCAAGACCGTGGTGGAATCGGTGCTCGACGGCGTGCCCGGGCTGGGCGAACTGCGCCGCAAGGCGCTCCTCACGTACTTCGGCTCCATGCGCAAGCTGCGGCAGGCTACTGTGGAGGAGATCGCCGAGGTGCCCGGGTTCGGCCCCACCCTGGCGGCTGCCGTCAAGGCCGCCGTCGCGGACACCGGCGGCGAGGCGATCAACCTGACGACGGGAGAGGTGATCGAAACCTGACTGGCTCCCTGAGACGGGGAATGGCAGCGACGTGTCGGCGGGGGCGGACCGGTTCGGCGCGGATCACCGCCAGTTGCACGGCCCGCAGGCATCGTCGTGAAGGAGATGGCTGCCGCCGGTGCTCTCGGCAGGGTGTCGGTGGCGCTCGCGTGCCGGATGTAGGAAACTCCTACACAGGCCATTACGACACGCCCGCTGACGGATCCAAGTTCACCCCACAGGCCAGGTCAGAAGAGCCCGTCAACTCCAGAGGGGTGACGTGCCGCTACGCGGGTGTTTTGATTTGGTCAACTTCTTTGTCTTGGGAACCATGTACGGTCTCAGTATGTTGAAGAGACTAACGCTGCTCATTTCGCTGCTGGAGCGGAGTCCGGGTGCGGCGGACGTCACTGTCGACCGCGAGGGGCTCGCTCGGTTGCTTGCTGGCAACGAGGCTGTTTCCGCGTCTCCGTCGCAGTTCGCTCCTTCAAACATTCTCAGAGAAGCCAGTGTTACTTTGTGGCAAGTGGCACTTGGTTCGTCAACATGAACTGCCAGTACTGATGCAGATTCGTATTCCACTCCTTGTGGGCGCGGTCCTCGCGCTGGCGACGGCGGTCTCATGGTCTTACATGCTGCTCCTCTTCGCGTTTGGCCCGTGGGCAGACCCGCCTTGGACCGACCAGATCTTTGCAGTGCTGTGGTTCGGTGGTCTGCTGGCACTTGCCGTTCATGCGTGGCGGGTGTGGGGCGGCCTGAGAAGCCAGGCCGTGCTCTGGGGCACCGCCGCTGCATTGATGGTGTTGTCGCCCACTTGGTCCGTGTTCCGGCAGACAGTGGAAGGGGAGACGGTGATCCACCACGTGTCTTGGATCTTTCCCCGCCTGGCTGATGGGACGTTCCAGTATCCAGCCCTGCTCGCAAGCTTGGGCGTGCTGGCGGGCCTTGCCTTCCTGCACCTGCGCTACAAGGAATCCCGGGTGATCAGTGCCGTCGGGTTCCTGTTGCCGCTGCCACTGTGGGCAGGTGCCGCAGTCTTCGGCTCTGCCGCGCTCGATGTGACAGTCGTGCCGCTGGCGATGAGCCTTGTGGCCGGGCTGTGTGCGCTCCTGATGGACCGAGTTGAACACTGTTCAAAGAGGGTGCTTAGATAGGGTCGTTCCCATCATGCAAGGAGACCCCATGTCCACCAGCACCGCAGCCGCAGCGCCGCGCACGAAGGCGTTCGCGCCCGCTGATCTCGCCTACGTCGCAGTGTTTGCTGCGCTCTTGTCTGCGCTGTCCCAGGTCAACGTGACCTTCGGCCCCGTCCCGTTCACCCTGCAGACCATGGGCGTGGCTCTGGCCGCCCTCGTCCTGGGTCCGTGGCGCGGAGCCGCTGCCGTCGTGTTGTACATCCTGGTGGGCGTCGCTGGGCTCCCCGTGTTTGCGCAGGGCAAGGCCGGCCTCGCGGTGCTCCTCGGCGCCACCGGCGGCTACCTCATCTCCTTCGTCTTGAGCGCCATCGTGATCGGCTACATCGCCAAGTGGGCGCTCCGCAAGGGGCTGTCCGCCATGACGCCGGTCTGGTTCTTCGTCGGCTGCCTCGTCTCGCGCTACCTCGTGGTGCTGCCCATCGGCGTGGCTTGGCTCGCCAACTACCTGGACAAGCCGTTCATGGAGGCACTGGTCACGATCGACATGCCGTTCTGGATCTGGGATGCCGCCAAGAGCCTCCTGGCCGTCCTCATCGCCGTCGCCGTCCACAAGGCATTCCCGAGGCTGCTCGGCCGATGATCCAGCTCCGCAACGCCCACGTGGTCGTCCCTGCCCCGCGGCAGGGCGACCCCGACAGGGTGTTGCTGGACGACATCAATCTCGAGCTGGGGGAGCGCCGCATCGCGATCATCGGTGCCAACGGCTCCGGTAAGTCCACCTTGCTGCGCCTCCTCAATGGGCTCCGGACCGTGACTGCTGGCCAGGTGCTCGTCGACGGTGTGGACCCGGCCAAGGACGGCAAGACGGTGCGGCAGAAGGTGGGCTTCATCTTCACCGACCCGCTCGCACAGCTGCTGATGTCCACCCCCATCGAAGACATCGAGCTGAGCCTGCGCGGTCTCATCAAGGATCGCAAGGCCCGCACCGCCCGCGCCCAGGAACTCCTGGAAGAGCGCGGCATCGGTTACGTCGCCCACCAGTCGATCTACGACCTCTCCGGCGGCGAACGCCAGTTGGTGGCGCTGACCAGCATCCTGGCGATCGATCCCAGCATCATCGTGGCCGATGAGCCCACCACGCTGCTGGACCTGCGCAACAAGTACCTGCTGCGCCGCGTATTCGCGGAACTGCCGCAGCAGCTCATCTTCTCCACCCACGATCTCGAGGTGGCCATGGATGCCGAGCGGGTCCTCGTCGTCGACGGCGGCCGCATCGTCGCTGATGGTGCCCCGGCCGAGACCGTGGACTTCTATGCGCGCACCATGGCGGAAGCGGCGCGCGCGTGAGCGCCCACACCAGCATCCTGGGCGTCTTCGAGCCGGGGGACGGCTGGTTGTTCAAGTCCTCCGTGGGTGTGAAGTACCTCCTCCTGCTGGCTCTGGCAGTGCCCCCCATCTTCATCTTCAGCTGGTGGGCGACCCTCGCGGCGCTCATCCTCGTGCTGGCCGCGCTTCTCAGCTCCGGGCTCGGCCTGCGCAAGATCTTCAGCTTCGGCGGCTACATCTGGTTCTTCCTGGGGCTGCTGTTCGTCTACCAGATCCTCGGCGCCCGGCTGGAGCCCGCCTTCGTGACGCCCGGCAACATGCTGCTGGCCATCCTGGCCGCCCGGATGCTCACGCTGACCACCTCGACGGCGGACCTGCTCGACGCGCTCACCCGCGGGCTCCAGGTGCTGAAGTATCTGCGGATCAATCCAGACGCGGTGGCGCTGATGGTGGCCCTCATGCTGCGCTCCATCCCCTTCCTCGCCGGCTCCATCGAGGACGCCCGCGCTGCCGCCCGTGCACGCGGGAAGGAGCGGAACCTGGCGCTGCTCCTGACGCCCGCAGTCGTCAACGCCGTGGCATATGCCCAGCGCACCGGCGAGGCGCTGCACGCCCGCGGCCTGCCCGACGAGGACGCCTAACCGCGCAACACGTCGCGCAGCCTGCGCGCCTCCGTGACGATGCGGGACTTGCCGGGCCGATCGGCGATCTCGTCCAATCCCGCCACCGTGCCGCGGGCGCCGATCTCTCGAGCCGCGTCGGAGGCCAGACCCACCAGATCCGCCACTCCCGAACGCTTGACCAGGCCTGCCGGCAGGCCGGCGCTGAGCACAGCCTGCAGCACCTCCCACACGAACCTGGAGCCCGCGATGCTGGAGCGGCCCACGTCGCCGAGGTGCGCCGTCCAGCGCCCCAGCTTGACGTGATCCTTGCCCCACAGCGCCGCCCACGCCGGGCCAGCCCCAGTGCCCAAGGCATCATCGGTGGCCAGGAGGCCGAGGGTTGCGTCGAGCCCGGCGGCGCGAGTGCGTGCGTTCTCCGCGGTGGCGTCCAGCGCCAACAGCGTGTGGATGGAAGTGCCCACCGGGCCCTCCTGATACGGCAGGGCGAGCGTGGCGGTGAACTGGGGGCCGGTGCCGTCGTCCCACAGCGGCCGCAGCGTCGGCAGCAGTTTGCCGATGATCGTCTCCCGCTGCCGGGGCACGACGGCGAGCTCTGAGTGCCACTCGCTCTCAGCCTCCAGCGCCGCCATCCGAGTGGGATGGTGGGGGCCGCGGGCCAACATGTCGGCCAGCCAGAGGGCGCTGGGGCCGGGGATGGCGGCCACTTCCTTGGCGAACGACGGCGTGAACGCCGAGCCGGGCAGGCGGAGGTAGGTGGCCTCCAGATCCAGCGTGAGCGCAGCGGCTCCTGCGCGTGCGAGGTGGCGCAGACCATCGAGCACCGCGGCGGGCTCGACGAAGCCGGAGATGTCCAGCGGCGCCGACAGGAGCGTCACAGGGCCGCACTGGGCGGCCCGCGCGGCCTCCACTGCTCGTTCGTCCAACGAATCTCGCTGGTTCTCGGGCACAACCGGGTGCTGGATCCGGTCGCGGAGCCCTGAGAGGAACCCCTTCGGGCGGAGGCCTCGGGCCAGCGCATCGACGATGCCCAGGTGGCGTTGGTTGAGGAACTCCGCCTGCTGCGCCTTGCTCAGGGCATGCCAGTGGCGGGCGAAGCCGTGCAGCAGCCGCTCCGCATCACCCGAGCGGTACTCGAGGTGCGTGAGGTGCAGGAACTCCTCGGGCGAGGCGGGCACGTCGAACGGCGGGCAGGGCGGCAGGGGCGGCCGCTCGGGCAGCGCCGACGACGCCGTCACCGGGGCCGCAGGCCCGGCGAGGGCGGCGGCTGCGTCCTGCACGCTGCGTTTGGGGTGGTCCAGACCCACCTCGGCGGCCCGAGCCACCGAATCGGCGGCCGCAGGGTCGCGCGCCAGAAGTGTTTTCAGCCAGCCAAGGGCAGCGGTGGCGGTGGTGGCCTCGGTGCGGGTGAGGGCGCGCTCGCAGATGTCCAGCACGGTTCCGGTGTCGAGGGGCTCAGCAGCGTCGGCGGCTCGCAACGCCTTGATCGCGTGGCTGGCCACCGCAGAGAAGCGGGCCTCGATCAGCGCCTCGTACTCCCGCTGGAGCTCGCGGACCTCGGCTGGCGTGGGGGAGAGCTCGTCCAGATAGAGCAACAGCTCGCGGAGGTGTGGCTGCACTCCGCCGGCGATGAGTCGCTCCATCAGGGTGCGGTGCAACTCCGCCCGGTCCAGATGGCCGGCCGCCGCCCACTCGGCAGCGATCCGCGCCCACCGTCCCTTGCCGCGCTGGCCTTCGGGCCGCTGCCAATCCTCGCGGACGGCCTCGTCGATCCGGTCTGATCTGATGGCTCTCAGCAGGAGTTGCGGAAGCTCTGGATCGACGGCGAGCTGAGCCTCGCCGTCGAGCTCCACCGGCTGGCCGCGCAGGAACTCCAGGCCGTAGGCAGGCGTGTCCAGATGGCGCAGGCCGAGTTGCTCCAGAAGAGGCGCCACCACTTCCCAAGGCGTCTCGCTGCGGCCGGTGGTGGAATCGCGGGTGGCGGTGGTGAGCCGGTCGACGAGCTCTGGATTCCATCGTGCGCGGCGCTCGACGATCACTCGCACGCGCTCCGGTGTGGGGCCGGACCACTGGTTGGCGCGCAGCACGCGGGCCGCCCCGGCTGCGCTGGGGGTGGTGGCCAGCCGCAGGGTGTCGAGCGCGTGGATTGGCACGGGATTGTCATGCACACTCCAGACAGACCAACTGACGCCCGTGTCGTTCCTCCACCACCGAGCCTCCTCGGCCTCCAACTCCCGGACGAGCGGCCTCGTCGCCTTGCGGTCCGCCTCCGTGGCTCCGCTGAAGAGGGCCGCGATGGCTACGGAGTCGTTCTTCCGGACGGCGCGCTCCAACGCCTCCAGGTCGATCATCGGGTCAGCTTCGCGGCCAGGAGGTGCTTGCAAGGGCCGCGGTTGCCGCGGTAGCGGAGGTACCACTCGCACGTGCAGGACGAGGCGCCGTCGACGGGGCGAACCAGGTAGGTCTGATCGCCGGACCTGACCTCGGCCCTGGCTTCGTCCAACCACGCGACGGCGCCGTCGGCCACCAACTTCTCCGCGCCCACCAGACGGGGATTGCGGCGCGCGGCCTTCTCCGCGTCGTACGGCAGTTCACGGTGGAAGAATCGCCCGTCCGCAGTGTCGTAGCCGACGCGCCCTGACGTCCCCAGCCGCGTCAGCGCCCTCCCGACGCGAGCCTCATCCCACCCCAATGCGAACGCCAGCGTCGCCAGGTCAGCCCCTGGGGTCCATGCCAGCTGGTCCAGCACCGCGTCGGCGTCCGCGCCGTCACCGGTGGCCAGATCGAACAGCACTCCACCCTCGCCGCTGAAGCCGCGAGAGACCTCGGGGGAAAGGGTCAGGGTGAGCCGCGCGTCGCGCAGCACCAACTCCCACGCGCTCGCACGGGGTGCAGCGTCCGTCGACGCGTCCCCGTAGACGCGAAGCGCCGAGGCGAACCGAAGCAGTGGCTGCAATTCGCGCAGGCGGCCGGTGCCGTGGAGGTACGCGGCCTGTGGCGTGGGAATGGCCGAGGTGCGCAGAGTCCGGCCGGACGGCACCACCCACACGCTGCCTCCAGGAGAGAGCGAGCGCAGCAATCGCTGGGCCTCGCGGGCGTCGATCTCAGCCAGGAGTTGCATGCCGGCGGCCGCCACCGAAGCCTCGCCGAACCCGCGGATCCACCTCTCCGGAAGCGGTACCTTGCGCTCCGTGTGGGTCTCCGTGCGCGTCTCGGCGACCACCTCGTCGGTGCCCACGTCGAGGCGCAGCGGCTCGCCGGAGCGGATGGTGGACAGCGCAACCCGCAGCGGATCATTGATGTCGATGTTGGTGGTGCCAAGCTCCCCGGCTTCGCCGTCGAGCGCGCCCGGCAGGAGGTCGAACCGGGCGTAGACCCCGCCGCAGCCGGAGAAGGATTCGAAGCGCAACCCTTCGCCGTCGCTGGTGACCACCGGGTCGAGGGAACTCCACTCGATGCGCGTGTAGTAGCTCGTGGCGGCCACATTGGCGACGGCGAGGACGCCGCGGGCGCACTGCTCGGCGTCCAGCACGAAGCCGCTGAAGAAGTGGGGGCTCTGCACCAGGCCAGTGGGGACGAGTGCTGCGCCGGTGGCCAGCGAGACGCTGCTGGGATCCGCGGACGAGGTGTGGGCGTAGGTCACCGTCATGTCGAGAGGATATCCGTGAGCGGGGCAGACTAGGGTGGTGGTCATGACCGACGTCCCCGAGTTCGCCATCATCACCGGCCTGTCTGGTGCCGGGCGACGCACGGCCGCACACACCATGGAGGATCTGGGCTGGTTCACCGTCGACAACCTGCCACCCGTGATGCTGCCCGGGCTTGCAGACACCCTTGCTGCCGACGGCGTGAAGCGGGTCGCCGTCGTGGCGGACGTGCGGAGCCGCGAGCAGTTCGAGCAACTCCCGGCCGCCCTCAAGGAACTTGAGTCGCGCGGGGCACGCGTGACCACGGTGTTCCTGGAGGCGGATGACGACGTCATCGTGCAGCGCCAGGAATCCAACCGACGCCCCCTGCCGCTGCAGGGAGGCGATCGGCTGATCGAGGGCATCGAGCGAGAGCGCAGGCTGCTGCGGGAGATCCGCGCCACGGCAGACATCGTGGTGGACACCACCCGGCTCTCGGCGCGTCAGTTGGTGCAGCGCGTGGCCAACCACTTCGGCGACGCTGCTACCGACAAGCTCAAGGTGGCGCTCATCTCCTTCGGCTTCAAGAACGGCGTGCCCATTGACGCCGACATGGTCTTCGACGTGCGGTTCCTGCCCAACCCGTTCTGGATCCCGGAGCTTCGCCCCAAGTCCGGTTTGAGCAAGGACGTGGCCCAGTACGTGCTCAAGCACGAGGCGGCGCAGAAATTCCAGGAGCACATGGTGGAGTTGCTCACCACCGTGGCGCCCGGATACCTGAACGAGGGCAAGCGCCAGGTCACCGTGGCGATAGGCTGCACCGGCGGCAAGCACCGCTCCACCTCCATGGGGGAGGAACTCTCGCTCCGCCTGCGGGAACATGGGTTCGTGACCACCGTGCTGCACAGGGATCTGGGGAAGGAATGACGATTCAGTCGCTTCCCCGCGTGGTGGCGCTCGGCGGTGGCCACGGGTTGGCCGCGTCGCTGACCGCGTTGCGGAGGGTCACCGATCAGCTGACGGCCGTCGTGACCGTGGCGGACGACGGCGGGTCCTCCGGGCGGCTCCGTGAGGAGTTTGACTGCCTGCCCCCCGGTGATCTGCGGATGGCGCTGGCCGCCCTGTGTTCCGATGATCACGCTGGCCGGACGTGGGCCAATGTGCTGCAGGCGCGCTTCACCGGCACGGGTCCGCTGGGCGGGCATGCAATCGGCAACCTGCTCATCGCTGGCCTCTGGCAGCAGTTCGAAGACCCCGTCCAAGGACTGGACATGGTGGGCGACCTCCTCCGCACGCGCGGCCGGGTGCTGCCCATGAGTTCGGTGCCGCTGGAGATCGAGGCCGACGTCCTCGGGCTTGACCCTCTGGCGCCAGACGAGGTGTGCACGCTGAGCGGCCAGGCCACCGTCGCAAAGACTCGCTCCGAGGTGCAGCGGGTGCGTCTCGTGCCCAACCGGCCGCCCGCTCGGCCGGAGGCGGTGGAGGCCATCATGAACGCGGATTCCGTGGTGCTGGGCCCCGGTTCCTGGTTCACCTCCATCATTCCGCACCTGCTCGTGCCGGATCTGGCCAAGGCGATCGTCACCACGAAGGCACAACGGATCCTCGTGCTGAACATCACCTCGGCGGAGGAGACCGACGGCTTCTCCGCGGCGCGTCACATCGAGCTGTTGGCCGAACACGCCCCGGGGCTGCGGCTGGACGTCGTGATCGCTGACACCAACTTCACCGAGGATGACGAACACATCGAGGATTACGTGAAATCCCTCGGCGGGCGGCTGGTGCGCGCTGACGTGGCGGCCCGCGACGGCTCGGCCACCCATGACAGGCACCGCTTGGCTTCGGTGTTCAGCGAGGTCATCGCCCCCTGAGCGCGCCTCTCGTGGGCCGGAGCGGGCCGGGAGCGGACCCCCTTGGTGCCAGGGTGTGGCAGACTTCGCCCCATGGCTCTGACGCAGAAGGTGAAGGCTGAACTGGCCTCCGTCGTCGCGCCCCACCCGTCCGTGCGGCGGGCTGAGGTGGCGACGATGTTGCGCTTCGCCGGTGGATTGCATCTGGTGGGCGGGCGCATCGTCGTCGAGGCAGAGCTCGATACTGGTGCGGCGGCCCGGCGGCTGCGCAGCTTCATCGCGGATCTGTATGACGTTGACACGGATCTGCTGGTGATCAACGCCTCCGGGATCCGGCGCGGGCCGCGCTACACCATCCGCGCCGTGCAGGGCGGTGAGCAACTGGCCCGAATGACAGGGCTGGTGGATCAGCGCCGCCGGCCAGTGCGAGGCCTGCCCCCGGTCGTCGTGGGCGGCTCAGATGCCGATGCCGTGGCGGTGTGGCGTGGCGCCTTCCTGGCCCGCGGCTCGCTCACGGAGCCCGGCCGGTCGATGTCGCTGGAGATCACCTGCCCCGGCTCCGAGGCATCGCTTGCGCTCGTGGGCGCGGCGCGCCGCCTGGGCGTGGCGGTGAAATCCCGCGAGGTGCGCGGCGTGGAGCGCGCCGTCATCCGTGACGGCGACGACATCGCCGAGCTGCTCACCCGCATGGGCGCCGCAGAGACCCGCATCCTCTGGGAGGAGCGCCGCCGCCGCCGGGAGGTGCGCGCCTCCGTCAACCGGTTGGCCAACTTCGACGACGCCAACCTGCGCCGCTCGGCCCGGGCCGCCGTCGCCGCCAGCGCCCGAGTGGAGCGCGCCATGGAGATCCTGGGCGACGACGTGCCGGATCACCTCAGGGCTGCTGGCACGCTTCGGTTGCAGCACCGTCAGGCCAGCCTCGAGGAGTTGGGCCGGCTGCACGAGCCGCCGCTCACGAAGGACGCCATCGCCGGCCGGATCCGGCGCCTGCTGGCCACCGCAGACAAGGTGGCGGAGGAGCAGGGGGTCCCCACCACTGAGGCCAGCCTTCCGGCAGATCTGCAAGACGGTTGAGCGAGCCGCGTTAATCGAGACCCCCGGTATTGCTCGAACGGTGTGAGTCGTTAGGATGGAATTGTCCACTGCGCATCCGTGCGCTCGGTAGCTCGAAAGGGATTCAATCCTCATGACCGTAAAGGTTGCAATCAACGGCTTTGGCCGCATCGGCCGTAACTACTACCGCGCGCTTGTCGCCGCGGGTGCCGATCTTGATGTCGTTGCCGTCAACGACCTGACCGACAACAAGACCCTGGCCCACCTGCTCAAGTACGACTCCATCCTTGGGCGCTTCAACGGCGAGATCGGCTACGACGATGACGCGCTGATCATCGACGGCAAGGAGATCAAGGCCTTCGCTGAGAAGGATCCCGCGAACCTGCCTTGGGCAGAGCTCGGCGTCGACATCGTCATTGAGTCCACCGGCTTCTTCACCGACGCGACCAAGGCTCAGGCCCACATCGACGCCGGCGCCAAGAAGGTCCTCATCTCGGCTCCCGCCAAGAACGAAGACATCACCATCGTCATGGGCGTCAACGACAACCTGTACGATCCGGCCGCGCACAACATCATCTCCAACGCGTCCTGCACCACCAACTGCCTCGCCCCGATGGCCAAGGCGCTCAACGACGGTCTCGGCATCGTCAAGGGCCTCATGACCACCATCCACGCGTACACCGCAGATCAGAACCTGCAGGACGCCCCCCACAAGGACCTGCGTCGCGCCCGCGCCGCCGCCCTCAACATGGTGCCCACCACCACCGGTGCCGCCAAGGCCGTCTCCCTCGTGCTTCCTGAGCTCAAGGGCAAGCTCGACGGCTACGCCATGCGCGTTCCCACCCCCACCGGTTCCGCCACCGACCTGACCTTCGAGGCCTCGCGTGAGACCACCGTCGAAGAGGTCAACGAGATCGTCAAGAAGGCTGCAGACGGCAAGGTGCTCGTCTACACCGAGGACGCCATCGTCTCCAAGGACATCGAGACGGATCCCGCCTCCTGCATCTTCGACGCCCAGCTCACCAAGGTGATCGGCAACCAGGTCAAGGTGCTCGGCTGGTACGACAACGAGTGGGGTTACTCCAACCGCCTCGTCGACCTGACCGTCCTGGTCGGCTCGAAGCTCTGATCCACACCACGAACGTGTCGTGATCAACGGCCCTGCGGCCCCACTGGGGCTTGCAGGGCCGTTGTCACTCCAACCATCCGACAAGAAAGAGGACCGAAGTGAAGTCCGTTGCTGAGCTGGGCGATCTGTCCGGCAAGCGGGTGCTCATCCGCTGCGATTTCAACGTCCCGCTGGACGCAGACAAGAACATCACCGATGACGGCCGCATCAAGGCCGCGCTGCCCACGCTGACGGCGCTGCGCGACGCCGGCGCCCGCGTCGTGATCATGGCGCACCTTGGCCGCCCGAAGGGCGAGGCCAACCCCAAGTACTCGCTGGCACCCGTAGCTGCGCGCTTGGGCGAACTGCTCGGCACCGAGGTCAAGCTGGCGCAGGACGTGGTGGGCGAATCCGCCCAGGCCACCGTCGCATCGCTGGCCGACGGCGAGGTCGCCCTGCTGGAGAACGTGCGCTACGAGCCCGGTGAGGAATCCAAGGACGAGGCCGAGCGCAAGGCGCTGGCCGAGAAGTACGCCGCGTTCGGCGACCTCTTCGTCTCCGATGGCTTCGGCGTCGTGCACCGCAAGCAGGCCTCCGTCTACGACGTGGCCGCGCTCCTGCCCAACGCCGCCGGTTCGCTGGTGGCCAAGGAGGTCGACGTCCTCAAGCAGCTGACCGAGAACCCCGAGCGGCCCTACGTCGTGGTGCTCGGCGGCGCGAAGGTCGCCGACAAGCTGCAGGTGATCGACAACCTGCTGAAGGTCGCCGACACCCTGGTGATCGGCGGCGGCATGGCCTACACGTTCCTCAACTCGCAGGGCAAGGCCGTCGGCAAGTCCCTGCTGGACACCGACAACCTCGAGACCTGCCGCGAATACCTCGCCCAGGCTGAGGCCGCCGGCAAGACCATCCTGCTGCCCGTCGACGTCCGCATCGCCGAGGGCATGGACTTCGACGCCCGCACCGTCAACGGCCCCGTTGAGGTCGTCTCCGTTGACGACATCCCCGAGGACAAGATGGGCCTCGACATCGGCCCGGAGAGCGAGTTGCTGTTCGCGGAGGCCATCAAGGGCGCCAAGACCGTCTTCTGGAACGGCCCCATGGGCGTCTTCGAGATCGAGGAACTGTCCAACGGCACCGCTGCGGTGGCGCAGGCTCTCACCGAGGTCGACGGACTGTCGGTCGTCGGTGGCGGCGACTCCGCGGCAGCCGTGCGCGCGCTCGGCCATGCCGACGACGAGTTCGGCCACATCTCCACGGGCGGCGGCGCGTCGCTCGAATTCCTCGAGGGCAAGGAACTGCCCGGTATCTCCGTTCTGGAAGGTAGCAACTGATGACCCGCAAGCCCATCATGGCCGGCAACTGGAAGATGAACATCGACCACATCGAGGCCACCGGTCTCGTGGAGAAGCTCCACTACACCCTTGTTGACAAGGAGTGGGACCCCTCGAAGTCCGACGCAGTGCTCTGCGTTCCGTTCACCGATCTGCGCACCGTGCGCACCCTGATCGACGGCGACCGCCTGAAGTTCGGCCTCGGCGCCCAGAACGTCTCGCAGCACGACAACGGTGCCTACACCGGCGAAATCTCCACAGCCATGCTCTCGAAGCTGGGCGTGCAGTACGTCATCGTTGGCCACTCCGAGCGCCGCGAGTACTACGGCGAGGACGATGCTCTCATCAACGCCAAGGCCGCCAAGGTGCTGGCCGCTGGCATGACCCCCATCATCTGCGTGGGGGAGGGCCTCGACATCCGCAAGGCTGGCGAGCACGTCGAGTACACGCTGAACCAGGTGCGCGGCACGCTCGCCAACCTGACCGCTGAGCAGGTCGCTGGTCTCGTCATCGCCTACGAGCCCGTGTGGGCCATCGGCACCGGCGAGGTCGCCACCCCGGACGACGCCCAGGAAGTCTGTGGCGCCATCCGCGGCGAGGTCGCGGCGCTGTACGACGAGGCGACGGCGCAGTCCGTCCGTATCCAGTACGGCGGCTCCGTGAAGTCCGGCAACGTGGCCCAGATCATGGCCCAGCCCGATATCGACGGCGCCCTCGTCGGCGGCGCGAGCCTCCAGCCGGAGGAATTCGCCGCGATCGTGCGCTTCTACCAGTTCTAGTCGCTGGTTGAGCCTGAGGCGCCCTGCGCCGAAGTGTCGAAACCCAGTGAGCTTTCAAGCAGCCTGCTTGTCAGCTTGCTGGGTTTCGACGCGTTCGCGCCGCTCGTGCCCTTCGGCAAGTTCGCTCGTTCCTCGCGAACGCTCAGGGCGGCGCCTCGCGGGCGAACGGCTCAACCAACGAGGGTGACCCAAATGTGGATTATTCGACCTCGTCGGTTAGGCTATGACGCGTGATTGTCCCCTTGGTGTCTTGGCCCATTACGACGTTGTCGGTCATTGTTGTGATCCTCAGCATCCTTCTTGCGGCCACCGTCCTCCTCCACAAAGGCCGTGGCGGCGGAATGTCTGATCTGTTCGGTGGCGGAATGTCGACGTCGATGGGTGGCGTGTCCACCGCAGAGCGTCGCCTGGACCGGATCACCGTGGTGCTCGCCCTGGTATGGCTCCTGACCATCATCGGTCTGCTGGTGCTGTACCGCATCGGCGCCTGATCACACTCAAGAAGAACATCACCCCTCGCACGTAGGAGAACATCAAAGTGGCAGGTGGCAACGCCATTCGAGGCAGCCGTGTCGGCGCCGGTCCCATGGGAGAGGCCGAGCGCGGCGAAGCAGCACCCCGTATGCATGTGTCGTACTTCTGCGCCAGCGGTCACGTGACCAGCCCGGCCTTCGCAGCAGACGCACAGGTTCCAGAGTCGTGGGACTGCCCGCGGTGTGGCCTCCCGGCCAACATGGATCAGGAAAACCCCCCTCCACCGCCGAAGATCGTGCCCTACAAGACGCACCTGGCCTACGTGAAGGAGCGTCGTACAGACGCCGAGGCCGCGCAGATCCTCGAAGAGGCCATCACCGCCCTCCGCGCTCGCCGCGCCGCCGGCGAAGTCATCTACTGATTCGTCAGAACGTGCAGGTGTACTGGGCAGGCAGGCCCGAAGCGGCTTCCGCGTCCAGGAACCAGTACGTGGCCACCTTGCCGCGCACGTGGGCCCCAGGCAGGGCCTGATCACCCTCGATTGAACGACGCACCGCGTCCGCCTTGGCGGCACCGGTGGCCATGATCCACACTTCGTCAGCCCGGTTGAGGGTGGGGATCGTCAGCGAGATCCGCTCCGCGGGTTCCTTGGGGCTGTCCTCCACGCCAATCACCGCGCGGCCGGTGGATTCGAAGCTGGGGTGCCCTGGGAAGATGGACGCGACGTGGCCGTCCTCGCCGATGCCCAGCAGGGTGATGTCGAAATGGGTGTCGCCCAGTTCGGTCTCGTACTCGGCCGCTGATTCGTGGCTGTCCTTGCGGCCGTCCTTGGCCGCCATCATGTGGGTATCTGCTGCCTTGATTGAGACGGTGCGGGCCAGCCGGCTGACCGCCTGCTGCGAGTTGCGTTCCGGGTCTGAGGCGGGGACGAAGCGCTCATCGCCCCACCAGAGCTGCAGCTTCGAGGCATCCAGTTCTGAGTTTTCTGCCAGGGTGGCCAATTCCTCGTACATGGCGTTGGCAGCATTGCCGCCCGTCAGACAGATGTGGACCATGTCCTGGCTGCGCTGCAGCTCGATCATGCGGGCAAGCAGCCGGGCCGCCACCACGTTGCTGACATCCAGTGGCTCGTCGAGCCGAACGATGCGCGTGTACATCTAGCTGGCCTCCGCATCCCGCAGAACGCGGCCCACCACACGCTCGAAGACATCATCTGCGTCCATGCGCTGCAACTCCTCGGTGAGAAGATCCGTCAGCAGGCGACGGCGCAGCGCCACGCTGCGTTCCGGTTCGCCCGGCACCCGGTAGTGGGCGGTGCCTTCGCGGACACGTTCCAGGACGATGTCGCCCCCTTCCGTGTTCAGCACCACCTCGTTGACTCCGGGGTCATCGCCGTCGACCCGGTTCACCTGCACGCCGAGGCACTCGCTGAGCCATGCGGCCAGGAGTGCGGCGGGGGCGTTGTCTGGTGCGGAGCGTACGCAGGCGCCGGTGACGGTGGCCTTGGACTGATCGAGCGCGGCGGCCAGCAGCGCACGCCAGCGGGTGAGGCGGGTCCACGTGAGATCCGTGTCTCCGGCGGCATGGTTGCGGGCTCGCCGTACCAGGGCCGCCTGCGGGTCAGGCGCGCCTGCTGCGTCGGTGATCCGGCGATCCGCCAACGAGCCGATGGGGTCCTTGGCGAGGTTGTCTGGCGCCTTGTTGGGCCACCACACGATGGTGGGGGAATCTGGCAGGAGCAGCGGCAGACAGATGGAGTCGCCGTGTTCGCGCAGGGGGCCGTGCAGCCGCAGAATCAGTAGGTCTCCCGGATGGCCTTCTCCCACCTGGATCTCGGCGTCGAGGAAGGGCGCTTCGCCGTCGACATAGGTGACGACGATGACGCGTGACGGGTGAGCGGTGGCGGAGGCGCGTGCGGCCTCGATCACCTCGTCGAAGTGATCGTCATCCGTCACGATGATGAGTGTGAGGACCAAGCCGGACGCGCTGCCGACGGTGCGCCGGGCCTTGATGAGCTCCGCGGCGATCTCGCGGGACGAGGTATCAGTCAAGTCGATGATCACGACACATACTCCTTACGGCCTGCGCCAGGCGAAGCCGTCGCGGGCCAGCATGTCGTGACCCGATTGGGGGCCCCACGTGCCGGATTCGTACTGCTCAGGCTGCTCGTCCAGGGATTCCCAATACGCGATGACTGGGTCCAGGATCTTCCAACTGAGTTCCACTTCCTCCTGCTGCGGGAACAGCGGGGGATCGCCCAGCAGCACGTCGAGGATCAGACGCTCATAGGCCTCCGGCGAGGACTCGGTGAAGGAGCCGCCGTAGCCGAAGTCCATCGACACCTCGCGGATCTCCATCTGGGTGCCGGGCACCTTCGCGCCGAAACGGAGGGTGACGCCCTCGTCGGGTTGGATGCGCATCACGAGGGCGTTGGTGCCGAGCTCCTCGGTGTCTGTGGCGGTGAAGGGCAGGTGGGGCGCGCGCTTGAAGCTGAGCGCCACCTCCGTGACACGGCGCGGCATACGCTTTGCGGTGCGGAGGTAGAAGGGGACGCCGGCCCACCGTCGGTTGTCGATGTCCACGCGGATCGCGGCGTAGGTCTCCGTGCCCGAATCCGCAGGCACGCCGTCTTCCTCGAGGTAGCCGATGACCTGCTGGCCGCCCTGCCAGCCCGCGGCGTACTGGCCGCGTGCCGTGTAGAGGTCGTAGCGCTCGGGGACGCGCGCGGCCGCCAGCACCTTCTTCTTCTCGGTGCGCAGTTGGCTGGCCTCGAAGCTGGTGGGCTCCTCCATGGCCGCCAACGCCAGCAGTTGGAGGAGGTGGTTCTGCATGACGTCGCGGGCGATGCCGATGCCGTCGAAGTAGCCGGCGCGGCCGCCAATGCCGATGTCCTCGGCCATCGTGATCTCCACGTGGCTGACGTAGTGGTTGTTCCAGATGGGCTCGAACATCTGGTTGGCGAAGCGCAGCGCCAACATGTTCTGCACCGTTTCCTTGCCCAGATAGTGATCGATGCGGAACACCTCGTGGGGCTCGAACAGTGAGCTCACCACGTCGTCGAGTTCCTTGGCGGAGGCAAGGTCGTGGCCGAAGGGCTTCTCGATGACGACGCGGTTCCAGGTGTCTGTGTTGCCGTTGGCCTCGGTGAGGCCGTGCTTGCGCAGCTGCGTCATCACAGGCTCGAAGCCCGACGGCGGGATGGACAGGTAGAACGCGTGGTTGCCGCCGGTGCCTCGGGTGGTATCGAGTTCGCGGATGGTGGTGGCGAGCCGCTCGAACGAGGCGTCGTCATCGAAGGAGCCGGAGACGAACCGGATGCCCTCCAGCAGTTGCTCCCACACCTCTTCGTTGAAGGGCGTTCGGGCGTGTTCCTTGACCGCGTCGTGCACCACTTCGGCGAAATCCTGGTTCTCCCAATCGCGCCGCGCGAAGCCCACCAGCGCGAAGCCCGGCGGGAGCAGGCCGCGGTTGGCGAGATCGTAGACGGCGGGCATCAGCTTCTTGCGGGACAGGTCACCGGTCACGCCGAAGATGACCAGCACGCAGGGGCCGGCGATCCGGGGCAGACGGCGATCCTGCGGGTCCCGTAGGGGATTGGAATAGGCGTTCATCAGAGACAACACTAACCCCTGGAGGGCATCCACGGGATGGTCGCCCGAGGCACAACTTAGGAGTCCGCGGAACTCGCGGCTAGACTGCTTGAGATCTTTCTCAGTCGGAATCAGGGGTGCGTGTGGCGGTCGAAACTCAGGCCCAGCCTGTTGGAACGGGTTTCGGTGACGTCATCAGGGCGTACGTGGCGCTCACCAAGCCCCGCATCATCGAACTGCTGTTGGTCACCACCGTGCCCGCAATGTTCCTCGCCGCGGGCGGGCTCCCGCCATGGCAGCTGATCATCTGGACGATGCTCGGCGGCATGTTTGCCGCGGCCTCGGCCAACACGTTCAACTGTGTGCTGGACGCGGATATCGACGAAATCATGCGCCGCACCCGCCGTCGCCCCGTTCCGCGCCACCAGGTTTCCACCACCAACGCGCTGGTCTTCGGAGTGGTGCTGGGTGTGCTGGCCACGCTGGTGTTGGGCTTCGGCGCCAACTGGCTCTCGGCCATCCTGGCCTTGGTGGCCAACGCGTTCTACGTGTTCGTCTACACCATGTGGTTGAAGCGCCGCACGTCGCAGAACATCGTCTGGGGTGGGATCGCCGGGTGCTTCCCGCCGCTCATCGGCTGGACAGCAGTGACAGGCTCCATCGCCTGGCCGCCATTCATCCTGTTCGCCATCGTCTTCCTGTGGACTCCGCCGCACACGTGGGCGTTGGCGTTCCGCTACAAGGACGACTACGCGGCCGCCGATGTACCCATGCTGCCCGTTGTGCGCACCGCGCCCCAGGTGGCCACGCAGATCTTCTGGTACACGCTTGCAACCGTCGTGGTGTCGCTACTGCTGTGGCCCGTGACTCCCACCGGTTGGCTGTACCCAGCGGTCGCCGCCATCACGGGTGCGATCTTCCTCTGGGAGGCCATCCAGCTCTGGCGCCGCGCCAACGCTGGCATGGAGGGTGCGCAGCTCAAGGCGATGAAGCTCTTCCACTACTCGAACACGTATCTGGCGATCCTGTTCCTCGCGGTCGCCATCGATCCGCTGCTCTTCTGATCGCCGGTTCCTGAGGAGCGTCCCGCGACGGAGTCGCCGGATGCTCACGAAGGACGGTCGCTGGTCCCTGAGCGTCACAGGTGCGAGGAACGAGCACCCAGTGGCGACGAAGGGCCGCCAAGCGTGTCT
>JAUNUF010000157.1 GCA_030538315.1 Propionibacteriaceae bacterium | reverse complement strand
GCTCAGGGACCAACTCAGCTCAGGGACCAGCTACCAGCTGGAGCCGCTGGTTCCGCCGCCACCGCCTCCACCCGAGCTGCCGCCGGAGAAGCCGGACGAGCCGCCCGAACCGCCGCTCGACGACGCAGGCGGAGCCGACGTGCTGGCCACCGCGCTGCTGAAGCGGCTCATCTCGCGGCCGAAGTTGTCGAAGGACGCGCCGCCCACCCAGAACGTGGTGTCGAGTTGGTCGATGTGGCCCTCTGCGGCCCACTGACGGCACACCTCCGTCCAGCGATCCGTGAGCCCAAACAGCACGGCCCATGGGAGGTAGCGGCGGAAGATGTCGCGGTCGGCCTCGAAGTTCAGTTGGTGGGCCTCGGCTGTAGCGATGTACTGCCGGAAGCCCTTGATCTGATCCAACATCGCGGTGCCATCAGCCGTCAGCGCGGGGCTGAATACCATGATGGCGGCCAGCACGACGCCCACGAGCCCGCCCACGGTGAGGCCCAAGCCAACCCAGGCCCCGCCGTCGGGCAGCGGGTTGCCGATGAAGATGAACCACGCCCAGTAGGCTACGGCGGGCAGGATGGGGCCCAGCACCAGGAGGATGCTGCGGCCAGCTTTGGCGTCCTTCTGGAACCAGCCGGAATCTCGCACCTCGCGCTCGGCCGCCCTCTCCATCCGCGTGCGCATCTTGCGGGCCCGCTTCTCCGAGAGCTTCTTGCCGTCCAGCGTTGCCTGCTGGAAGACCTCGCTCTCGACGCCCTTGGTGGGCGGCCCGTTTTCGACGCGCTGCACAACGAGCGGCTTGGAGCCGAGCAGCACATTGCCTTGGACGGCTAGCGACACGAGGGTCGCCGCCAGATGCTCCGGCCGGAACGCGCGGTGAAGGAGCAGACCTGCCTGCGAGACCAGCAGCTTGGGCGGGGTGAACGCCACCGGGATGATGTCCTTGCGGCTGGCGGGCTTCGTCACGTTGGGAGCGCCCACCAAGCCTGGGGCCACCGTCGCGTACCGTTGATCCCTGCGGCCGCCCGCACGGGCGCCCGCGAATGCGGCACCGATCAGCGCCAGCGCTCCGCCGCCTCCGAGCCAGAGGCCCAGCTCGCGACGCTGATCCGCCGTGTGATCCAGGCTCTCCACCAGCGGCTCATGCGAGGTAAGGGACGAGGCGGGGAAGGTGAAATCCGTGAAGGTTCGGGGCGAGATGCCGCGCAGCGCTGCCGCATCCATGGTGATGGTGTTGCCATCGACGGCGGCCTGCAGCTGGCAGGGTTGGCCGATGCCGCGCGGGTAGTAGCGCACCTCGAGGCACGCTGCTTCGAGGACGTCCGCTGGGAGTTCCCAGGTCACCTGCCCGTCGACGAGGTTGGTGGAATACGTGAGGAGGATGGGCATGCGGAGGTGGGCGAGGTCGCCTTGAACTCCCGCAGCCCCGTGCAGCGTGTAGGTGATGTCGAAGGTGCGAAGGTCGCCGGTCACCTGCGAGTCGCTTCCGTTGAACCACAGGTTGCCGCCGCTGGCGCTGCGCTCTGGGGCGGGAAGGTCGAGGCGGTGTTCGATGAGGGCCCCAGCTTCGTCGCGCACCTCCAGATTGCTGAAGCTCAACACCTGATCCAGTTGCTCAGACCAGGGAAGGCGCTGCATGACCTCAAGGTGCACGTACTGCCCTGAACCTGAAGGCGGGAAGGCCATCTCGAGGCGTTCGTGGACGGCGGCCGAGCCGTCGGCCTGCACGGTGACGTTGGTGGTGAGGCCCCGCAGCTCGCGGAACGTGATGCGGCGATCCTCCAGGATGGGCTCGGCGTTGGCGACGGAGCCTGCGGGGAACTCGGCGACAACGCTGGTGACGCCGGGGCCGCCGTCGTGGGAGTAGGTCGCGGTGCCGTTGGTGATGGTGGCGGTGCACTCCTCGGGGCCGACGAGGCAGCGGGCGCGGGTGACGCCGTCGGGAGCCGTGACCGTGGCGGAAAAGCTGCGAACCTCGGGCAGGTTGGGGCTGTTCACGTCCCAGAACAACTGCGGTGCGCCGTCGAAGGTTCGTAGCGCGCCGGCCATGGTGTATTCGACGACATAGGTGGCGTCTTTGGAGGTGAGGGTCTTGTCGGGGTCGCCGATGCGGAGGGATTGAGCCTCTTCGGAGCCTTCACCTTCGGTGCTCTGGGTGAACTGCGCGGGGGCGTCTGGGCTGCTGACGCGGAAGTCGCTGAGGTGGTAGACCACGTCCTTGGACCGGTCGTTCTCCCAGGATTCGCGGGAGGCGAAGTTCAGGATGATCCCATGCCGGCCGGTCTCCGCGAAGTGCCACTGCACCTCGTAGCGCACGTCCACCGTGCCGTCGGCCTGGACGGCGTAGGTGACGTCGAGGTGGCGGATGTACTCGCCGTCAGCGCGGGCTGAGCTGGCCCCCACGAGCTGGAGGACGACGACGGCGAACGCTGCGAGGAGGAATCCGATGCGCTTCATGTATCGACGGTAACCGGTGAAGGGTTCGTACCACCACGTGCGGACGGATGACCTCTGGCGCTGATGCCTCCCCAAAAAGTAGGGGTTCAGGGGCACGTCGCAGGGCTTGACC
>JAUNUF010000040.1 GCA_030538315.1 Propionibacteriaceae bacterium | reverse complement strand
AGCCTGAACCGCGGGGTGGTGTCAGGAGGCGATGACGGTCAGCGGGTCGACCAGATCCTTGGCGGTGCTCCACTCGGAGGATTTTGGAGTCCACACGCGGTCTCCCACCTGGACCTTCGTCAGCCCGGCGTCGTAGGAGTTCGCCACCACGTGCTGAGCCGCGGCCCAGAGCGTGGCCTCATCAGTTGCGGTGATGCTCAGCCCGCCGTCGGTTTCGGTGACGTTGACCCCGCCCTCGAACGCCTGCAACACGCGCAGCAGCCCGGTGCGGTCAGGCGACTCATCCGCATGGAAACTCACGCAACCCAACGACGCGGGGGCTGAACCCCGGAAGGCCGCTGCCACGACCCGCGAGTTCCCCTCATGCTTCCGGTAAGCCTCTGGGTGGCCGCTGCGCTGCACCTTCTGGGCGATGTCGTTGACATCCGTGGTGTCCCAGTTGGTGAACTTCACCAGCTCCTCGTAGAAGCGGTGCGAGGAGTACCAGGGATCCATGATCTCCTCCTCGGTTCCCCAACCGTAGGAGGGACGCTGCTGGAAAAGGCCAAGGGAATCACGGTCGCCGTAGTCGAGGTTGCGCAGGCCTGATTCCTGATAGGCCGTGGCGATGGCGATCACGGCCGCCTGCTCCGGGAGACCACGCTCGATGGAGGCCGCCACGATGATCGACGAGTTGCGCGCCTGGGCAGGCGACAACCGCACGGTCTCGCCGTCGGGTGAAACCACCCGGCAATCCTCAGGAGTCACTCGCTCGTAGAAGTACCGGTACGCCGTCCAGCCAGCCCACGCGACCCCGGCCAGCACCAGCACGGTGACCAGCGCCACGACCAGTGGCTTGCGCATGCGCATCAGTCGTTGGCGTGCAGAGCAGTGTTGAGCTCCACCTTCTGCCCGCGGCGGTGGCGGGCGATCACGGTGCCGTTGACCGAATCACGCAGGAACAGCAGGTCGTTCTGGCCGCTGAGTTCGCGGGCCTTCACCACGGAGCCGTCGTCGAGCGTCACCTTCGTGCCCGAGGTCACGTAGAGGCCGGCCTCCACCACGCAGTCGTCGCCCAGCGAGATGCCCACGCCGGCGTTGGCGCCCAGTAGGCAGCGCTCGCCCAGGCGAATGACCTCCTGGCCGCCGCCGCTGAGGGTGCCCATGATGGAGGCGCCGCCGCCGACATCAGTGCCGTCACCGACGACCACCCCGGCCGAGATGCGACCTTCCACCATGGAGGTGCCCAAGGTGCCCGCGTTGAAGTTCACGAAGCCCTCGTGCATGACGGTGGTGCCCTCCGCAAGGTGGGCACCGAGCCGCACGCGGTCAGCGTCTGCAATGCGCACGCCGCTCGGCGTCAGGTAGTCCACCATGCGGGGGAACTTGTCGATGCCGTAGACGGTGAGCTGCTCACCGCGGGCACGCAGCAGCACCCGCACGCGCGGCACATCGGCGATGCGCACCGGGCCCATCGTCGTCCACGCGTTGTTGGGCAGCACGCCGAAAATGCCGGTGAGGTTGACGGTGTGCGGCTGCACCAGGCGGGCGCTCAGCAGGTGGAGGCGCAGGTAGGCGTCCTCCACGCCGTTGGGAGCTTCATCAAGGTTGATCTCGACCCGTACGACCTTGCCCTCGACCTGACGAATCTCATCGGCGTACTGCGCCTCGGCAAGGAGGGAGCTGGGATCATCTGTGATGTCGGAACCGAGCTTGGGTTCCGGGTACCAGGCGTCGAGGACGGCGCCGGTGGTGTGGACGGTGGCCAGGCCCCAGGCCCAAGCTGTGCGGGTCTCATCGGTCATGCGCGGAAGTCTACCGCTGACCGGTGACGCTGCCCCTTCCAGCTATGGTGTGCGGGTGAAATGGCGCATCCCCATCGACGGCTTCCTGCTGGCCATCATCGCGGCAGCCATGGTGGCCACATTCCTGCCCGCCAGCGGGGTGGGCGTGCCCGTTCTTGTTTGGCTCACGAAGATCGCCATCTTCATTCTGTTCTTCCTGTACGGCGCCCGTCTCCACCCTCAGGAGGCCCTCAAGGGGCTCAAACACTGGCGGCTGCACCTCACCATCCTGGCCTTCACGTTCGTCCTGTTTCCCATCGTGGGCCTGCTGATCGGGCTGCTGCCGTCCTGGGCGTTGGCGCCGTCGCTGATTCCCGGCATGGTGTTCGTCACGCTCTGCCCGTCGACGGTGCAGTCGTCGATCAACTTCACCTCGATCGCTCGCGGCAACGTGGCCGGCGCCATCGTGAGCGCGTCAGCGTCCAACCTGCTGGGCGTGGTGCTGACCCCGCTGTTGGCCATCGCCTTGATGAACACCACGGGCAGCGCCAATGTTGGTTTGGGGTCCATCCTCGACCTGATGCTCCAGATCCTGCTGCCGTTCCTGCTGGGCCAGCTCTCCCGCCGGTGGACGGCGGAATTCGTGCAGCGGCACAAGAAGCTCAAGCTCTTCGATCAGGGATCGATCGTGCTGGTGGTCTACTCGGCCTTTTCGCAGGGGATGCGAGAGGGCATCTGGAACATGGTGGGCTGGACAGACATCGTGGCCCTGGTGATCGTGTGCTGCGTGCTGCTCGTGTTCATGTTGTGGCTCACCTGGTGGGCCGCCAAGCGGCTGGGCTTCAATCGGGCAGACGCGATCGCCATCCAGATGTGCGGCACCAAGAAGTCGCTCGCCACCGGGCTGCCGATGATCACCGTCCTGTTTGCCGGCCAGGCTGTTGGCCTGATGGTGCTTCCCCTGATGATCTTCCATCAGGCGCAGTTGATGGCGTGCTCGTGGTTGGCGAGCCGGTATGGGCGCCAGGCCGATGGCTACACTCCCTGACATGGCCGTGGCGAAGATTCTCCTGTTCTACCGGTTCGTGCCCCTCGCGGACCCGGAGGCGGTCAAGCTGTGGCAGCTGGAGCTCTGCACGCGCCTTGGGCTGCGCGGCCGCATCATCGTCTCCCCGCACGGCATCAACGGCACCCTCGGCGGCGAACTGGATGCCTGCAAGAGCTATCTCAAGGCCACCAAGCGGTACGCGCCCTTCAAGGAGCTCGACGAGAAGTGGTCGGCCGGCACTGGCCTGGATGCCGACGGCGGCTCGCTCGATTTCCCGCGGCTGAGCGTCAAATCGCGACCTGAGCTGGTGGCCTTCGGCGCACCTGAAGCCATCACCGTCGACGCCGACGGTGTGGTGGGCGGAGGCGCACGCCTCACCCCGGACCAGGTGGACGCGCTTGTCGCCGAGCGGCCAGAGGCGGTGTTCTTCGACGGCCGCAACAAGATCGAGGCAGAGGTGGGCCACTTCGAGGGTGCGGTGGTGCCAGACGTGGTGACCACCCACGATTTCATTGCCGAGTTGGATTCCGGGAAGTACGACCACCTCAAGCAGCGCCCCGTCATCACCTACTGCACAGGCGGCGTGCGCTGTGAGATCCTGAGCAAGCTCATGCTGGACCGCGGCTTCGGCGAGGTCTACCAGATCGACGGTGGCATCGTGCGTTACCTCGAACGTTTCGGTGGCAACTCCCTCTGGAAGGGCGCGCTCACCGTGTTCGACGGGCGTGAAACCATCGCCCCACAAGGGGCGGAACACATCGGGCGGTGTCATCGCTGTCAGGAACCCACCTCAGATCTGGTCAACTGCGCGGATCTGGCCTGCCGGGTGCGGCTGGTCACGTGCCCGAACTGCGCCGCCACACCCGTGGGCTGTTTCGCGCACCCCGTTCAGGTGGGCTGAATCCTTCGGCTCGGCGCGCGGAGTCGCTAGTCTCGTCACATGGTTTCTGATCTCGCCCGTCTCCTGATGGAGATCATGGATGTCGAATCCGTCTCCGGCAACGAACGGGCCCTGGCGGATTGGGTGGAGGCACACCTCAGCCCGCATCCGCACCTCACCCTCGAGCGCGACGGCGACTGCATCGTCGCGCGCACCTCGCTGGGACGGGCCGAACGGGTGGTCATCGCCGGGCACCTCGACACGGTGCCCGTGGCGGAGAACCTGCCGTCGCGCTACATCGAACACCCAGATGGTGACCGGGTGTGGGGGAGGGGCGCCTGCGACATGAAGGGCGGAGTCGCCGTCATGCTGCAACTCGCCGTTGAACTGACGCAGCCCAACCGCGACATCACGTGGATCTTCTACGACAACGAGGAAGTGGAGGCCACCCGAAACGGGTTGGGTCGCCTCTCCCGCAACAGGCCAGATCTCCTCCAGGCGGATTTCGCGGTGCTCATGGAGCCCACGTCCGCGCACATCGAGGGCGGCTGCCAAGGCACCATCCGCGTCGAGCTCACCACCAAGGGCACCGCAGCGCACAGCGCGCGCTCGTGGATGGGCCACAACGCCATCCATGACTTGGCCCCGGCGCTGCAAACCCTCGCCGAATACGGCACGCAGGACGTCGAGGTGGATGGTCTGACCTACCGCGAGGGGCTCAACGCCGTGGCCGTCAGCGGGGGCATGGCCTCCAACGTCATCCCGCCCTCGGCAACGCTCACCATCAACTACCGCTACGCGCCGGACAAGGAGAGCGACGAGGCGCTGGCGCTGCTCGGGCAGTGGTTCACCGGCTATGAGCTGACGGTCACAGACCTCTCACCGGCCGCGCGCCCAGGCCTGCACCTGCCGCTGGCGCAGGAGTTCGTGGCGGCCATCGGAGAACCCGCAGGCCCCAAGTTCGGCTGGACGGATGTGGCCCGCTTCTCCGCGCTGGGCATCCCCGCCATCAACTACGGCCCCGGCGACCCCGCCTACGCCCATCGCGACGATGAGTTTTGTCCCGTGTCCGATCTCGAGAAATGCGCAGCGGGGCTCACCCGTTGGCTCACCCCCCGCAAGGAGAACCACTCATGACCGAACCACGCCCCCAGGATCTTCGCCCCGGCAAGCGCCGCCAAGGTCCCATCGTGCTGCGGGGAGCAGAGACCGCCCAGCCCATGGCAGATCGCCAGCTGCTCGAACACAAGGATGAGAAGGACTGGAACCAGCGCGACCCGTGGCGCGTGCTGCGCATCCAATCCGAGTTCGTGGACGGCTTCGACGCCCTGTACAACTTGCCGCCGTCGGTCAGCATCTTCGGCTCCGCCCGCACCAAGTCTGGCGACCCGATGTACGAGGCCGGCGAGGAACTGGCCCGGCGCCTCGTGCGCAAGGGCTTCGGCATCATCACGGGCGGCGGCCCGGGCATCATGGAGGCCGGCAACAAGGGCGCCATGGAGGCCGAGGGCACCTCGGTGGGGCTTGGCATCGAACTGCCGCACGAACAGGGCCTGAACGAATACGTCACGCTGGGCATCAACTTCCGCTACTTCTTCGTGCGCAAGACCATGTTCCTCAAGTACAGCCAAGGCTTCATCACGATGCCCGGCGGCTTCGGCACGCTCGACGAGCTGTTCGAGGCGCTCACCCTCATCCAAACGGGCAAGGTGACCCACTTCCCCATGGTGCTGTTCGGCACCGAGTACTGGACGCCCTTGGTGGATTGGGTGCGCGGCACGGTGCTGGGCGGGGGCTACATCTCCGAAGGCGACCTCGATCTGGTCACCATCACAGATGACATCGACGAGGCGGTTGAGGCCATGGGCGAGCCTGGCCAGGTCGGAACCGTCTAGCGCATGTGGATCGCCATCGGTGCGGTCGCCGTCGCGGTATTGGTCGCGGCGGCGTTCGCGGGGCTGGGAAAGTTTGGCGAGATGCCGGCGCGCGCCGTGACGGACAGGCCCAAGGGCCATGTCCCCGACGGCGTGCTCACCCCTGATCTGCTGGCCGAGCTGCGCATCCCCCAGGCGTTCACCGGCTACCGCCCAGAGCAGGTGGATGCCTACCTGGCACAGGTGGCCGCAGGCACCGCCGGGCCCGCGTCGGAAACCCTGTTCGATGTGGTGCGCGGCGGCTACGACATGCAGGTGGTGGACCAGTTGTTGGAGCGCCCACGGCCCGTGCCGGAGCCCGCTTTGCCGCCCCAGCCGGGCGAGATTTTGCCTGATGCGGAATAATAGGGGGCAACCGCAGTTCGATCACTGACAAGAATGAGGGTTGCAGATGGCAGCGATGAAGCCCCGCACCGGCGATGGTCCGATGGAAGTCACCAAGGAAGGCCGCGGCATCGTGATGCGCGTTCCCGTTGACGGAGGTGGCCGTCTGGTCGTCGAGATGAACGCAGATGAGGCAACCGCACTGCTCAACGCATTGAAGGAAGTTGTCGGCTGAGCCGAAGACCACATGAAAGGGCCGCCCCGGTGGGGCGGCCCTCTTTGTTTGTCGGCTAACCGCGGGCTTCGATGGCCTTCTGGTAGACGTCGACAGTCTCCTGGGCGATCTTGGCCCACGAGAACTCGTCGATGCAGCGCTGACGCCCGGCCTTGCCGAACCGGTCAGCCAGATCCGCGTCGCGTGTGACCTGGTTGATCCGCTGCGCGAAGCTCTCCTCGAAGGCCGCCACATATGCCGGGTCCTCGGCCTCTGCCGGGTTGTAGGGCACCAGCAGGCCGGTCTCGCCGTCGACCACGACCTCTGGGATGCCGCCCACGGCGCTGGCGACCACAGGGGTCTCGCACGCCATGGCTTCGAGGTTCACGATGCCCAGCGGCTCATAGATCGACGGGCAGGCGAACACGGTGGAGTTGGTGAGCACCTGGCGCACGGAGGCGCGCGGCAGCATCTCCTGCACCCAGATCACGGGGGCGGTGCGCTGCTTCTGCAGCTCGGCGAAGGCCTCGTTGAACTCGGCTGCGATCTCCGGGGTGTCGGGAGCGCCGGCCAGCAGCACCACTTGGGTGTCGGGGTCGAACATCGTGGCCGCGCGCACCAGGTGCACCAGGCCCTTCTGGCGCGTGATGCGGCCCACGAACGCCACCGATGGGCGGTCAAGGTCCACGCCCAGTTCCTTGAGCACGGTGGTGTCGTGATCCGGCTTGAACTCATCGGTGTCGATGCCGTTCTTGACCACGTGGGTCTTGGCGGGGTCCAGGTTGGGGTAGGACTCGAGCACGTCGCGACGCATGCCGGCGCTCACCGAGATGACGGCGTCTGCGGCCTCGTAGGCGGTCTTCTCCGCCCACGACGACACGCGGTAGCCGCCGCCCAGCTGCTCGGCCTTCCACGGGCGGTGGGGCTCCAACGAGTGGGAGGTCACCACATGCGGGATGTCCTTCATGAGCGAGGCCAGGTGGCCGCCCATGTTGGCGTACCAGGTGTGGGAGTGGACGATGTCCACATCACCGACGGCCGCCGCCATCGACAGATCTGCACCCAGCACCCGCAACGCGGCGTTGGCGCCCTCCGGGAAGTCTTCGGCGTGGGCGGTGGCGCCGTCGCGCGGCTCGCCCATGCAGTGCACTTCGACGTCGATCAGCTTGCGCAGCTGCGGGACCAGTTGGGCCACATGGACGCCTGCACCTCCGTAGATGGAAGGGGGGTACTCACGGGTCAGCAGGGACAACTTCATCGTCATGCGAACATCGTTGCACATTGCATCGTCTCGGGCGCTGAGACGGTGGGAGGCAATTCATGGAAACACACGCAGATGCCCCTGAAAGGCAATAGGTTCAAACCATGGTCGCACGCCCCAAAGTTTTGTCCATTGTCCTAGCTGGTGGTGAGGGTAAGCGGCTGATGCCGCTCACCGCAGATCGCGCGAAGCCAGCGGTGCCTTTCGGCGGTACGTACCGCCTCATCGACTTCGTGTTGTCGAACCTCGCAAACTCCGGCCTCCGCCAGATTGCCGTGCTGACGCAGTACAAGTCCCACTCGCTGGACCGCCACATCTCCAAGACGTGGCGCTTCTCGACGATGCTGGGCAACTACGTCGCTCCCGTCCCTGCGCAGCAGCGGCTGGGCCCGCGCTGGTTCCAGGGCTCGGCCGACGCCATCTACCAGTCGCTGAACCTGATCGTGGATGCCAAGCCGGATTACATCGTCGTGTTCGGCGCCGACAACATCTACCGCATGGACATCGAGCAGATGCTCGACGCGCACATCGATTCCGGGCTCGGCGCCACCGTCGCCGGCATCCGCGTGCCGCGCTCTGAGGCCTCTGCCTTCGGCATCATCGACGCCGGGGCAGACGCGAAGATCAAGAGCTTCCTCGAGAAGCCTGCTGATCCGCCCGGCCTGCCGGATTCGCCAGACGAATCGTTCGCATCCATGGGCAACTACGTGTTCTCCACCAAGGCGCTGCTCGAGGCGCTGAAGGCCGACGCGGAGGATCCCACCGCCCGCCACGACATGGGCGGCGACATCATCCCGTGGTTCACGGAGCAGGGCCAAAGCCAGGTCTACGACTTCAAGGACAACATTGTCCCCGGCGCCACGGAGAAGGACCTCAACTACTGGCGCGACGTGGGCACCATCGACGCGTTCCACGAGGCTCACATGGACCTTGTCAGCGTGGACCCGGAGTTCAACCTATACAACACCGATTGGCCCATCTGGACGGATCAGGTGCAGGCGCCCGGCGCGAAGTTCGTGATCCGCGGCCGCGCGGAGGATTCCATCGTCAACGCCGGCTGCATCATCAGTGGCGGTGAGGTGGAGCGCACCGTGCTGAGCCCCCACGTCCACGTCGACAAGTGGGCCCAGGTCTCCGGATCCGTCCTGATGGACGATGTGCGCATCGGCCGCGACTGCGTGGTGCGCAACGCGATCATCGACAAGAGCGTCGTGGTTCCCGACGGCGTGCAGATCGGCGTCGACCATGAGCACGACCGTGCCCGCGGCTTCGACGTGTCGCCTGGCGGCATCGTCACCGTCGGCAAGGGCATCGAGGTCCCCAGAGACTGAGTGCGATCAGAGAGATCGGGCCCGGCATTGCGCCGGGCCCGATCTTTCTGTCTGACCGGATCTCAGGCGGTGAAGCCGAGGTTGTCCAGGGTCTCGGCGTACTTGGCGACCATCTCGTTGGCAACAGGGCCCATGGGCGCGCGGCAGGGGCCAACGTCGAAGCCGCGGTGCGCGAGCGCTGCCTTGACCATCATGCAGCCCTGCGTGGCGAACACGCCCTGGAAGGCGGGCATCGCCTGCCGGTTGGCCTCGATGGCCTCCTCAACCTTGCCGGCGAGGTACAGCTCGATGATGTTCTTCGCGGCGGTGGCGGTGAAGTGGGTGGAGGTGCCCACCACGCCCACGCCACCCACCGACAGCAGCGGCAGCAGGTAGGCGTCGTCACCGGCGTAATAGGCCAGGTTGGTCTGGGCCATCACGTAGGAGCTGGACACGACGTTGCCCTTCGCGTCCTTCACGGCGCGAATGCGCGGGTGTGCGTCGAGGCGAATCAGCATGTCCTCCGGAATGGGGAGGCCGGCGCGGTGCGGGATGTCGTAGAGCATCACGGGCAGCTCAGTGGCATCCGCGATGGTGATGAAGTGGTTCTCCAACGCCTCCGCCGGGGGGCGCGAGTAGTAGGGAGTGACGACGAGTAGGCCATCGGCGCCGACGGCGGCGGCCTGCTGGGCCAACTCCACGGAGTGCGCGGTATTGAAGGTGCCCACGCCGGCCACGATGCTGGCGCGGTCTCCGACGGCGGTGATCACCGCGTCGAGGATCTGGCGCTTCTCCACATCCGTGGTGGTGGGCGCCTCGCCGGTGGTGCCGTTGATGATGAGGCCGTCGTTGCCCAGATCGTCGACCAGGTGTGCGGCCAGCCTCGCGCACTGCGCGTAGTCGACTTCGCGACCATCTGGGGTCATCGGTGTCACCATCGCGGTGAGGACCCTGCCAAACACGGGCATCATCTCGTCTGGACTCATGCGCCACATCTTAGGTCAATAGCTGCGCCGCCTTAGTAGGCTGGGCGCGTGAGTACTCCTGTTGAGACACCCAATGCCGCCAGTTGGACCTTCACGGAAGACTACGTGCCTCCGTCAGACATCGCCCAGCAGGCGCGCGACGAGGCCACCGTCTCCGGCCTGACGCCCGTTACCACCGGTGAGGTGGCTGCGTTGAAGATGCTGACGCGCGCCATCGGGGCGCGCGCCGTCGTCGAGATCGGCACGCTCATGGGTGCCACGGGCCTCAGTTTCCTGGAGGCGATGGAGCCAGATGGCATCCTCACCTCCATCGACGTGGAGGCAGACAACCAACTGCCCGCCCGCGAGTTCTTCACGCAGGCTGGGTTCCCGACGTCCCGGTTCCGCCTCATTGCCGGTTCGCCCATCGAGGTGATGCCCAAGCTGCGTGACGGCGCCTACGACATCGTCTATGTGGCCGGCGACAAGCTGGAGTACGTCGAGTACGTGGCCGGCGCGCTGCGGCTGCTGCGCCACGGCGGGCTGTTGATCGTGAGCGACGCGCTGTGGCACAACAAGGTGGCAGACGAGGCCGACGATTCGGACGAGGCCATCATCATCCGTGAGGCGCTCGAGGCCATCACGGCTTCTGAGTCCTACACGCAGGCGCTGCTGCCCGTTGGCAACGGGCTGTTGGTTGCCGTCAAGGACTAGCCGCGGGAACTTTCTGAGAACCCTGTGCGTTATCCATACAGAGTCCACAGCTTGTTCACAGGTTGCTCTGGCAAGGTTTCGGGTCATGGAGAGGCGCACGATGTTCCGAGGAAGCAAGGCGGCACTGCCCGCTACGCAGACTTGGGTCGCGCCCACCTGGCAGGAGTTGGTCCGCGACCACTCCGCTCAGGTGTACCGCCTCGCCTACCGCCTCACCGGCAATCAGCACGACGCAGAGGATCTAACCCAAGACGTGTTCGTGCGCGTGTTCAAGTCGATCCACAGCTTCCAGCCCGGCACTCTTGAGGGCTGGTTGCACCGCATCACAACGAACCTCTTCCTCGACCAGGCCCGCCGCAAGCAGCGCATCCGCATGGACGCGCTGTCGGTTGCTCCAGATCACGTCTGGGGCGCCGCCACGGGCCCAGAGGAGTTGCACTCCGACGCCGAGCTTGACGCCGACGTCGCCGCCGCCCTCCGCTCGCTCAACCCTGAGCAGCGTGTGGCAGTGGTCCTGTGCGATATTGAGGGGCTGAGCTACGAGGAGATCGCCAAGGTCCTCGACGTGAAGCTCGGCACGGTGCGTTCCCGGATCGCCCGCGGTAGGGCAGCACTGCGCGAATCGCTCGCGCACCGTGCGCCCACCGAGGGACGAACGCGCTATGCCGGGGTTTCGTAGTGGCCAAAGCCCCCTGTAGCCGTGTTCATGATCACCTGTCGGCCTATGTCGACGGGACGCTGACGCCCAAGCGCTGGGAGCAGATCAGCTATCACCTGGCCGGATGCGATGACTGCCGCCAAGAGGTGGCCGCCATCTCCGCGCTGTGCAGCACCCTCAGTTCCTCGGGTGGCCGAGCAACGCCTGAATCGCTGGCCGCGCGGCTCGAATCCATCGCAGGGGAGCACTCCTCAGCCCCGCTGTATATGGCGTCGGGGAGCGGCGAATTGCCCTCGCTCCGGCGCAAGCGCGTCCGACGCGCCACGCAGGGCGGTGCCGTGCTGCTCGCGGCGATGGTCTCCGCCGTCGTACTCGCGGTGCTCGTGGCGCCCTCCCCGCTGGTCATCACGGATCCGGTGAAGGACGCGCGTGAGCTGTACGCCCGGTCCCTGACCGCGATCAGCGTGAACGAGGCCGTGGGCGCCATGCTGTTGGCCAATGACCGTGGGGCGGATTTCGGCGCCTCGGAAACCTATGAGCCGCGGCATTCCGAAACCGAGTCCATCCCCATCTCCGCAGGCCAGGCCGCAGATCTGCTGCGCCAGGCGGCGGAGGCGGATCTCACGCTCACCGGCACGCAACAGGTGTGGGCCAGCGACGGCGCAGGCTACTACCGCACGGCGCACGTGGGAACCACGAAGGTGGCGGGGGAGGGCGCCAACCTCGAGGTCTATGACGCCCGCGGAGATCTCTTCAGTTCCAGCTTCCTGCCGGAGTTCGGCGCGCGCGCCTTCACCGCGCCGTCGGAATGGTCCTATCAGCGCAGCGCCACCTCGGAACAGATCGTGGGCCGCGGAGCGGTGCGCGTGCAGGCCAGCTCGGGCAGCGCCCCCGTCGCCCGCTGGTGGATTGATGCAGACACGGGCCTGCTGCTCTGGGCGGAACGCTACGACGGGCTGGGCCGCGTCAATGTGGCATTCGGCTACAAGCAGCTCTTCCTCGACGCTGCCACGCTCGACGTGGAGGGTGCCCCTCAACTCATCGCCCTGTACCCAGCCTCGTCGTCCGAAGAGGCCGGGTGGTGTGTCGGCCTGGAGCACTGCCCGCAATTGCTGGCAGGGCTCCCGCTGGTGGCCTATGCCTCTTCCGGCAAGGGTGATGCGTTGCAGATGAACCTGGTCTATTCGGACGGCTTCACCACCGCCGTCGTCGATTGGTCCGACGGCGTACTGGCGGGTGCGGAGACCTCCCGCACGGATCGCGGCACCGACATGTCCGTGGCAGTGTGGCAATCGGGTGACGCGGTGATTTCGGTGGCCTGTGACTGCTCCCAGCAGCTGATGTTGGAGCTCAAGGAGGGCCTCCCTGCGGAGCGTCCCTACCGGCCCAGCATCGTGGTCAAGATCCGCGAAGGGTTGTCCCGCCTGACCGGAATCCGCTGAGTGCGGCGAAGACGGGTACCCTAGAGCACGTGTTTGGCATCAGTGGGACGGAGTTCATCCTCATCCTCGTTCTTGCCATGATCATTTTCGGCCCTGAGCGCCTGCCCGAGTACTCGCGCAAGGCAGCGCGAATCTTCGTCTACTTCCGCGACATCGCCAACAACGCGAAGACCACGCTGCGCACCGAGCTTGGCCCGGAGTATGCAGATCTGGAGCTGCGTGACCTCCACCCGAAGACCTTCATCGCCAAGCAGCTGCGCGAAGAGGTGGCGCTCATCGAAGACGCCAAGCGCGAGCTGCTCGAGGCCAAGGACACACTCACGGAATCCGCCAAGATGGTGAAGGAAACCGCCAGCCTCGACGCGTTGAAGGACGCTGCGGCTGATGAATCTGCCCTTGATGAGCCTGAGGAGCAGCTCGCGCTCGCGATGCCCGCGGCCTCGCCGTTCGATCCCGAGGCCACCTAGCCCGTCAGTTGGTGGCCAAGGGCAGGCGCTGACCGAGCAGCCCGCGCTTCTGCTGCGCGAGGTTCGTGGCCAGTTCGATGATTGCGGCCGCGGCCGGGTGCTCCGGGTGCTCGTCGACGATGGGCGTACCGCGGTCACCACCAGCCAGCAGTTCGCCGTCGAACGGGATCTGAGCCAGCAGCGGCACTTCGTAGACGACGCGATCCGTCAGCGTCTCGGCGACGATGGTGCCGCCGCCGGAACCGAAGAGCTCAACGCGGTGGGTCTCGGAGCAGTGCGGGCAGGTGGTCTCGAGCCAGCTCATGTTCTCGACCACACCGATGACGCGCTGCTCCAGGATGTGGGCCATCGTGCCGGCCCGCTCGGCGACCTCAGAGGCCGCGGACTGCGGGGTGGTGACGACGATCACCTCGGACTTGGGGATCTTCTTGCCGAGCGACATCGCGACGTCGCCCGTGCCGGGCGGCAGGTCCAGAAGAAGGTAATCCAGATCTCCCCAGTACACGTCTGAGAGCAATTGAGTGAGCGCGCGGTCCAGCATGGGGCCGCGCCAGGCCACCACCTGGTCACGCGACGGCTTCAGCATGCCCACGGAGATCACCTTGAGGCCTGCCAGAGCGGGCACCGGCATGATCATGTCGTCGACCAACGTGGGGCGCGCGTCGCCCAGGCCCAGGAGGTCCGGCACGGAGTGGCCGTAGATGTCGGCGTCGAGGATGCCCACCGAGCGGCCCATCTTCGCCAACGCCAGCGCCAAGTTGACGGTCAGCGACGACTTGCCCACGCCGCCCTTGCCCGAGGCAACCGCGATGACCCGCGTCAGGTTGCCGGGCTCGGCGAACAGGATCTTGCGCTCCTCAACACCGCCGCGCAGCATGGTGCGCATGGCCTCGCGCTGCTCGTCGGTCATGACGCCAAGCTCGACGTCGACCTTGCTCACGCCGTCGACCGCCTCGACGGCGCGGTTCACGCGGCCCACGATCTCGGAACGCATGGGGCAACCGGAGACGGTCAGCAGGACGCGGACGAAGACCTCGCCGTCGTCATTGGCTTGAATATCGTCCACCATGCCCAGATCAGTGATGGGGCGGCGGATTTCGGGGTCCTCAACGGTGTGGAGGGCCGCGCGAACGTGCGGTAGGAGGGGGTGTTCAGTCACGCCCTCTTTCATACCATGTGCGCGCGGGGCAGCCCAGCGCTCCTTGACCTGCGTCAGGCGCGTTCGTCGAGGGCATCACCGAGAATCATGATGCACGTGGCGACGAGCGCCGGAATCCATAGGCCGGCCAGGCTGGCCAGTACCACGACGGCGGGGCCGACCACCAGCGAGACGGTGAGCCGCTCCTTGTACCCCAGCCGCACGTTGGAGCCGGGTGCGAGCAGATAGCGCCAGAGGGCGAAATAGCCCAGTACGAACACAAGCGCCACTGCGGCGCCTACCCACCAGCCGCCAGCGATCCGCCACAAGGCGATGGCGCCCATCACCATGAGCGCCACGTGGCCGACGAACAGGACGACACCGAACCAGCGCACCTCGGTGGCGGACTGGGCCACTTCGGAGACCTCATCTGGGTGCACTGCGGGGACCGCGTCTGGGTGTCGGGGTTGGTTCACGACCCCTCCTCCTTGGGTTCGTTGGCCTTCTCGAGCCGCTCTGCCAGGTCGCGCAGTTCGCTTCGTAGCTCCCCGCGCACGAAATCGCGGGTCGCGAGGTCGCCCAGGTGCATGCGGATGGCAGCGATCTCGCGGGCCAGGAAGTCCATGTCGGCACGGGATTGGGCAGCCATGCGGCGGTCCTCGTCGAGGCTCAACTTGTCGCGCACCTCCTGCCGGTTCTGGGCCAGCAGAATGAGTGGGGCGGCGTAGGAAGCCTGCGTCGAGAAGAACAGGTTCAAGAGGATGAACGGGTACACATCCCAGCGGAAGCCGAAGATGCCCACGACGTTGAACGTGATCCACGTGATCACGAAGATCGTCATGTAGACGATGAACTTGCCGGTGCCCATGAAGCGGGCGGCGGCTTCGGCGAACGCGCCGAAGGCCTCCGAATCCAACTGGACCTTCGGGAGGAACGAGCGGCGCGTCTTCGGCTCGGAGAGGGGGTTGCGCTCAGCCATCGCTCACCTCGGTGGCCTCGACTTCGTCCATCAGGTCTCCGCGCCAGTCGTCCGGCAGCATGTGGTCGAGCACGTCGTCCACCGTCACGGCGCCCACCAGTTGCCCCTCCTCGGTGACCACCGGGGCCACGACGAGGTTGTAGGTGGCGAAGAATCGGCTGACCTGCGCCAGCTGGGAGTGTGGCCGCAGCGGCTCCAGGTTCTCGTCGAGGAGCGTTGCCACGAGGATGGTGGGTGCCTCGCGGAGCAGCCGCTGGGTGTGGACGGCCCCCACATAGCGGCCTGACGGCGTCTCCAGCGGAGGCCGGCAGACGAACACCATCGACGCCAAGGCCGGGGTGAGTTGCTCCACGCGCGCGTGCGCGAGCGCTTGGGCCACCGTCGCATCGGTGTCGAGGATGATGGGCTCTGGCGTCATCATGCCGCCGGCCGTGGCGTCCTCATAGACCATCAGGCGCCGCACATCGGCCTGCTCCTCGGGCTCCATGCGTTGCAGCAGATCCTCAGCCACGTCCTCTGGCAAGTCGCGGATGAGGTCAGCCGCGTCGTCCGGGTCCATCTCGGCCAGCACGTCTGCGGCTCTCTCGGTATCCAGCTGGGAGATGAGTTCGATCTGCTCGTCCTCGGGCAGTTCCTCGATGGCTTCGGCGAGAACGTCGTCGTCGAGCGCCTCGATGACCTCGGCGCGGGCCTCCGAATCCATGTCGTGGAGTTCCTGCGCGATGTCGGCGGCCTTCATGTCGCTGAACTCGGCAATCAGGTGGGCGGCGGTGCGCTCGCTGGAGAGGATGAGCTCCGGGATGTCCTTCCAGGAGACGACCTCGGGCTTGCTGCGGCCCCCGAAGCCGAAGCGCCCAACGACGGTCGAGGCGCGCAGCGCAACAGAGGCCAGCTCCCATTCGCGGTTGCGGACCTGCACCATGGAGATGTCGTGGATGCGCGTGGGGCGGTCGCGCTGGATGTTGCGGTCCAGCAGATCTGCCGCCACCAGCACCTCTGCCTCACGGCGCTTGAACCGGCGGGTGTCCACTTGGCCGAGGATGGCCACCTGGTTGGGTGTGATGTCGTGCACGCGCACCATGGGAACGAAGATGCGCGCACGGGCGAAGAGCTCGATCACCAGCCCCTTGACGCGGGGCGCACGGCCGTCGGTGCGCAGGTAGCAGACGACGTCCTTGACGCGCCCAACCTGGTCCCCGGCGGCGTCGACGATGGGCATGCCAATCACCCGCGAGATGAACACCTGCGCATCGTTGGCAACCATGGAGCCAAATGTAGTGGTTCGAGCCAGATTCGAGCCGATGGGCGCGCTCATCGTTCGTGCACGCCCGCCCTTCAAGGTGGGGGCGGGTGATCAACGTTGGTTCTCTCTTCACGTGGATTTAACCAACGGGCCACCAGCAGTTCAAAGGGGCCGCTCAGGATGAGGGAGAGCGCGTTCCCCAGGGCTTCCCCGGATGGGCCTTCTCGGCAACGTTATGAAACCGTTACCTGATCCTCTCTGAAACGGACGCCTCGGCATCCCTTTTTGTCAGTGCGTACGGCAAGAATGGTTCACATGAACGAGATCCAGCACCTGGCGCAGCAGTTCGTTGCTGCGTTGTGGGAATCTGGCATCTCTCCACTGTCAGACACCTCGGGTGAGACCACCACGGTGACGCTCGAGGTGGTCGCCGAGGTAGAGGCCCAGTTGGCCGGGTTCCGCCTCCACGCCTTGCACGAGGCTCAGCTGTCCTCCACTCATCGGGTCACAGATCAGGTACGCAGTTCACTGCGCACTACATCGAAGCAGGCCACCGCCACCTTGAAACTCGCCTCGGATCTCGGGGAGCGCTTCTCGCTGATCGCCGCGGCTCTCAATGAGGGGCGGATTTCGGTGGAGCAGACCCGCGGAATCATCGACGGGCTCCGCAAACTGCCGTCTCAACTGACGCGTTCAGAGCTGATTAGGTGTCAGGAAACAATCTTGGAACATGCCCACAGCTTCGGGCCCCTCGAACTCCGCAAGCTCGCGGCGCGTCTTTACGAGGTTGTTGATCCTGACGGCGCGGATGAAGAACAGGCCAAACGCCTCGCTGCTGAGGATCGGGCTGCCGAACGGAACAGGTCAGTGCGGTTCAGCTTCGACGGCCACGGGACAGGTGTCATGCGAGCCGTGCTCCCCGAGGCACAGATGGCCCAGCTGAAGGCACAGATCGACGCGTTGATGCCACCCATCTCCTCCTACCGCGAGACCAACCAGATCCCCGCACCCGACGCACGACGTGCTGACGCGCTGGTGCTGTGGGCAGAGATCGCCGCAAACTCGCAGGACCTCCCCGCTCAGGGTGGGGACAGGCCCCACGTCTACGTCAGCGTCACCCTCGACACCCTCCTCGACGGGCTCGGCAGCACGGATCTGATCGGCATCCCCGAAATCGACAGCATCACCGCCGGCGAAGCCCGCAGACTCGCCTGTGACGCCGGCATCATCCCCGCGGTGCTCGGCTCCACGTCCGAACCGTTGGATGTTGGCCGGGAACACCGCCTGTTTACCCCCGCCATCCGGGCCGCGCTCGTCCTGCGGGACCAAGGGTGTGCGTTCCCCGGCTGCGACACCCCACCGGTTGCCTGCGATGGTCACCACATCGTCCCCTGGTGGGCAGGCGGCCCATCCTCAACCCACAACGCAGTGCTCCTGTGCCCACACCACCACCGATTGCTGGAACCAGACCCTGGGCAATCGGCACACTCCCAATGGCGAGTGCATCTCGACCCGACAACGGGATTGCCGGTATTCACCCCACCGCGCCACATCGATCCTTTGCAGCGGCCGCGGCAGCATCAACGCTTCCTCCTGAGACAACTCAAACACCAAGCCAAGGCACCACCCTGCCCAGACCAACCCACACCACCACCGCCAGTTGCGCCGTCGAGGCCGAAACCAGAAATGTCACCGGCATGGATGTAGACCGAAGGAATGCTTGGACGTCCTTCGACCAGTCGCGATCCTCGTTGCGGTTCCTGAGCCTGCCTCTGCGAGCTTGCGAGCCAGGCAGGTCGAAGGACGCCTGGCGCTCGTCAGGGCCCGATGAGCGGTGTGACGTAGGCTGGGAAGGGTTCGAAGGAGGAGAGCGTGGCACAGGCTGATTCGTCGATGGGGAAGCTCATGAAGCTGAACTACCCCCAGCACGTCGTCGAGTACCCGACGTACGAGGAGGCGCAAGCCGCCGTCGACTACCTCGCGGACAACAAGTTCCCCGTCGAGAACATCCTCATCGTGGGGACCAACCTCAAGCTGCTGGAACGTGTCACGGGGCGCCGCACGTGGGGCGGTGTGATCGCGGCCGGGGCCATGTCGGGTGTCATGACTGGCCTTCTGGTTGGCCTGATGCTGATGTTCTTCGTGGGCGACGGCAACTCGATGATGCTGTGGGTTGGCCTTGCGATGGGCATCATCTTCGGCATCATCGCGCAGGGTCTCACCTACGCGATGAGCGGTGGAAAGCGGGATTTCAACTCGCAGCGCATCACCGTGGCGGCCAACTACGAGGTGCTCGCTGAGCATCGGGTGGCGCAGCAGGCACGTGATCTCCTGATGCAGCGGCCTGGCGCGCGAGCGGCGCTGTTCGAGTGACCGCGGAGCATTGGGATGATCGCTACTCCCACCCCAACTACCTGTTCGGCTACCGCCCCAACGACTTCCTGAAGGACCAGGCCAGGTTGCTCCGCCCGGGCTCCCGCGTGCTGTGCTTGGGCGACGGCGAGGGGCGCAACGGCGTGTACCTTGCCGGCCTGGGCCATTCAGTGGTGAGCCTCGACTTCTCAAGGGTCGCGTTGGACAAGGCGGAGGCCCTCGCCGCAGAGAAGGGCGTTCGGATCGAGACGTGGCACGTGGACCTGGCGGAGTGGGTCGAGCACCCTGACCCGGTGCAGCCGTGGGATGCCGTCGTGTCCATCTTCGTGCATCTGCCGCCCCCGCTCCGTCGGCGGGTGGCGGAAGTGGTGACCCGGCAGTCGCGCCCTGGCGCCACGCTGATTCTTGAGGCGTACACGCCAGCGCAGCTCTCGCTGGGCACCGGCGGCCCGAAGGATCCGGAGCTGCTGATGAAGCGTGACGACGTGGCGGCGGATTGGCAGGGTTGGCATCTCGACGTGCGGCTCGTGGAGCGGCGCATCTTCGAAGGCATGGGGCACCAGGGGCTCAGCTCGGTGGTGCAGGCGTTGGGGCTGCGTAGCCCTTCGTGAGTGTGAACTTTGGTGGCGGCGTGACTCCGGGGCCCCTATTGCTCCGGAACGGGCTCCGGTAGGTTTGTGCCCATGGATCTCAACTGGACGTACTACAACGCGAACACTTCGGCCAACCGCGTGTTGCTGCTCGGCCCCAGCCTCGGCGGGAACGCGGCGCACCAGTGGACCAAGGTGGCCGGTGAGCTGCTCAGCGACACGCGCGTGGTCTTCATCGATCTCCCGGGCACCGGCTTGGGTGAGGTCTGGGACGACGCGGACGAGCCCTCGCTGGACACGATCGCCGCCGGCATCGCCGCCGTCGCGGAGCAGGTCCGTGAGGATGTTGGCGTTGACGTGCCACTGTACTTCGCTGGCCTGTCCATCTCCGGCGCGACGGCGCTGCACCTCGCGCGCGACTATGACAAGATCTTCGCTGCCGTCGCCGTCGTGGCTTCCGCGGCCACCGTGGGCGAGCCGGATCGGTGGGCAGAGCGCGCCGAGGCCGTTGAGGAGTCGGGCACTTCGCCGCTGATCGAGGAGACCACCAAGCGCTGGTTCACGCCAGATTTCCGCGCGCAGCAGCCCGCCGTTGTCGACACCATCATGGAAGGCCTGGCGGCCGCAGACGACCACTCCTACGCGCAGCTGTGCCGGGCACTGGCCAAGCACAACCTCATCGAGGACCTGCCGCTCATCCGCATCCCCGTGATGCTGATTGCTGGCGAACGCGACACCTCCACGCCCATCCAGAACGTGGAGTTGGTGGCAGAGAACGTGCTGCGCGGCGCCCTGCATGTGGTGGAGGGCGCCGCCCACATGGTGCCGGTGTCCCACCCCGTGGAGGTGGCAGGGCTGCTGCGCTCGCTCATGGAGCGCCCGCTCGCCAGCCGCGTGGTCAGCGAATCAGGCGACTAGGCCTGCAGCCTCTTCATCCACTCCTCGACGGCGTCCGCCTCGCGGGGCAGTGAGGCGGACAGGTTGACCGGATCACCGTCGGTGATCAGGATGTCGTCCTCGATGCGCACCGCGATGCCACGGTATTCCTCCGGCACCAGCAAGTCCGTGGACTTGAAGTAGATGCCCGGCTCCACCGTGATGATCATGCCCTCCCTCAGGGTGCCGCCGCGGTAGAGCTCTGCGCGGGCCTGGGCGCAGTCGTGCACGTCGAGGCCCAGATGGTGGCT
Source organism: Propionibacteriaceae bacterium (assembly GCA_030538315.1). Classification (GTDB taxonomy): domain Bacteria; phylum Actinomycetota; class Actinomycetes; order Propionibacteriales; family Propionibacteriaceae; genus Arachnia. Next base: position 2,732 of record JAUNUF010000040.1, on the reverse strand, counting down.
GGTGCCGTGCACCATCCACCGGCGGTGGAAGCCGCCGTCCTCTGCGAGGGATTCCTCGGCCGAGACGGGGAGGATGCCCAACTCCTCGAAGAAGTGCGCCAGCACGGTGATGGCGGCCAAATGCACGTCAGCGAACAACCGGCCGGCCCGGCAGGCCTTGATGCCAGCGGTCTGCGCGGCCAGCACGGCCTCGTAGACGCGGCGCTGGGGTTCGGTGAAAGTGCCGTTGACCGGCATGGTGCGGGTGACATCTGCGGTGTAGAGCGTGTTGACCTCAACGCCCGCATCGAGCAGCAGCAGATCCCCAGGCACCATGTCGCCGTCGTTGCGGATCCAGTGGAGCGTGTTGGCATGGTCGCCGCCCGCGGCGATGGTGTCATAGCCGACGGCGTTACCCAAGTGGCGCGCATGCAAACCGAAGATGCCCTCCACCCAGCGCTCGCCCCGGCCGTTCTTCACGGCATTGGGCAACTCGCGCACCACGGCCTCAAAGCCAACGTGCGTGGCGGTCACTGCGCGGCGCATCTCAGCGACCTCGAACTCGTCCTTCTGGAAACGTGCCTCGGACACGCAGCGGGCGAACTCTGCATCGATATCCGGGAGAGCTTCGCCCCTGAGTTTGTCGACCAGTTCGGTGATGGCCGGGTCCGCATCGCGGATGACCAGCAGTTCGGAGCCCGCCTCCTTGAGGGTGTCCTCCAGCTCAGCGATCGGGCGGCACTGGAACTGGATGGCGGCAGCCATTTCCTCCAGGGAATCGCGCTGGCCCACCCACATCTCGCCATAGCGCGAATCCGCATAGAACTCGCGGTCGGTACGCGGTGCGCGGGGCCTGAAGAACAGGGTGGCCTCGCCGTCGCGGATCACGAGGACGGCATCTGGCTCACGGTCTTCCCCGAGCCCCGTGTAGTACGTGAATGCAGAGTGGGGGCGGAAGCGGTAATCAGTGTCGTTGGAGCGGACCTTCAGCGGCCCGGCAGGGATGACCAGCGCGGAGGCCGGGAACTCGGCGGCCAGCTTCTCGCGCCGCGCGGGCGTCCAATCGCTCGCTGGCAGCTTCTCCGGCAGCACGTCGGAATACGGCGCCCAGTCCTGCACGATGAACTTCTTGAAAGCCTCGGAGTACGGGTCCCGGCGGTTCTCATTGGAGTCAGAGGATGCGATCATGCAGGCCACCTTACGCGCATCGCCGCAGGGCACCGTGGCGGCTACCCTGCGGCGAAGCAGAAGAGGAGGGTTACTTGAGGACGTCCAGCTTGCCCAATTCCTCGGCCAGCAGGTAATAGACGGTCAGGCGGTTCTTGCGGGAAACGCCCTTCATCTTGGCGCTGACGGAGTCGAGGGCCTTCTGGGCCGCGGCGTCATCCGTGACACCCAGCTTCTTCACGATGAAGTTCTTGCGGACGGTGTCCACTTCCTTCTCGTCGGCGAACGACACCAACGCGGAATCCGCGCGGCTCAGTACCAAGCGATAGGTCTTCTCCATCGAAGCGACGACGGCCTCGTCGACCTTCTTGGTGTACTTCTTGATGTCTGCCACATGATCCATTTGAAGCGTCCTCTCTGACGGCAGCTGGGGCTTGCTCCATCATCCCCCTCAGAGCGGTGAGCATGCAGGGAATCTGGGGAAACTGGCGCGGTACCGTCAGACCTTTCGGATGCGGATGGATTCGATGGTGTGATCCTCGCCCTTGACCAGGATCGCAGTGGCGCGTTCCCGGGTGGGGGCAATGTTCTGGCGCAGGTTGGGGCCGTTGATGGTGTCCCAGATCTGGCCGGCCAACTCAGTGGCCTCAGCGTCGCTGAGATCCGCGAAGCGGCGGAAGAAGCTCTGTGGGTCGTTGAATGCCGTGCTGCGCAGTGTGAAGAACCGCTCCAGGAACCACGTCTTGATGTGTTGCTCCTCGGCGTCCACGTAGACCGTGAAGTCGAAGAAGTCACTGACCGCCAGGCCCGGCCGGCCGTCGGCCTCCACGCGGGCTGGCTGCAGCACGTTGAGGCCCTCCACGATGAGGATGTCTGGGCTCTCCACGACGATGTGCTCGCCGTCGACGATGTCGTAGACCAGGTGCGAATAGACGGGGGCCACCACGCGGGGCTCACCTGATTTCACGTCCATCACGAACTGCAGCAGCGCGCGCCTGTTGTACGACTCCGGGAAGCCCTTGCGGTCCAGCAGCCCCCGACGTTGCAGTTCAGCGTTGGGGAAGAGGAACCCATCGGTGGTGATCAGGTCCACCCTGGGGTTGCCCGGCGCTCGCCGCAGGAGTTCCTGCAGCAGACGTGCCACCGTCGATTTCCCGACGGCGACGGAGCCGGCCACACCGATGACGAAGGGCGTGCGGTTCACATCGAGGCCCAGGAAGTCGTTGGACTGGCGGTACAGCCGGCCGGTGTTGACCATGTGGAGGTGCAGTAGCTGGGTGAGCGGGCGGTAGACCTCGGCGATGTCCTGCTGGTTGGTGGGGTCGCCGAGGCCTCTGAGCCGGTCCAGTGTCTCCACGTCCAGCTGAATCTGGGTCAGGTTGGACTTCTCGGCCCACGCGCGTCGTTGCAGCGTGACATACGGTTCGGGCACAGCGCTCCTCATTGCTCGGTGCAGCGGCTTAGCTTACGCCTGCTCCGGCGGCGAGGTGAATGATCGTTGAGCACTTGGATCGAGTCAACGACGTTTCTGGGCGAGATTCCTGCGTATTCCGGTGTTGACCCCATCCAAGTGCTCAACAATGGTT
>JAUNUF010000039.1 GCA_030538315.1 Propionibacteriaceae bacterium | reverse complement strand
GCATCCCCGCCGTGGAGCTCCAGAAGGCCCTCCTGCAGGCCCGCGACGCCCGCCACACCCTGCTGGACGTCATGGGTGAGGCCATCGACACGCCGGATGAGCTCAGCCAGTACGCGCCGCGCATCATCTCGCTGCGCATCCCGGTGGACAAGATCGGTGAGGTCATCGGCCCCAAGGGCAAGATCATCAACCAGATCCAGGAAGAGACCGGCGCCAACATCGCCATCGAGGATGACGGCACCGTCTACGTGGGTGCTGATTCCGGCGACAAGGCCGACGCGGCCGTGGCGCAGATCAACGCCATCGCCAACCCGCACCTTCCGGAGAAGGGCGAGCGTTACCTCGGTACCGTCGTGAAGCTCACCTCGTTCGGTGCGTTCGTCTCCCTGCTGCCCGGCAAGGACGGCCTCCTGCACATCTCGAAGCTGCGCGCCCTCGCTGGTGGCAAGCGCGTCGAGGACGTGGAGGACGTGCTCTCGGTGGGTCAGAAGCTCCAGGTGGAGATCTCCGAGATCGACGACCGCGGCAAGCTGTCGCTGGTTCCGGTCATCGAGGAGACCGACGCTGAGGAAGACGGCGAAGACGACTGATTGATTGGTCCCTGAGCGGGTCGCCTGCGACGAAAGGAGCAGCGCGAACCGACGAAGGGCCGCCAGGCATTCAGCCCAGTTGAGGGGCGGGTCCGTTTCAGGGCCCGCCCCTTCACTTTGTTCTGGAAGGATGGGTGGCGACACCCCTGAGTGAGAGGTCAACCATGCGAAAGATCCGAGTGGGCATCTTCGGCGTCAGCGGAAAGATGGGCAGTGAGGTTGTGCGGGCCGTCAACCGCGCAGACGATATGACAACATCCGGCGGCATCGACATCAATGAGGACCGCAGCAAGATCGGGCGGGCCGAGGTGGTCGTCGACTTCACGCATCCGGATTCCGTGATGGACAACATCCGTTGGTGCCTTGAGCGCGACATCAACATGGTGATCGGCACCACTGGCTTCAACGACGAGCGGCTCGCCGAGGTGCGCGAGCTCGTCGAGCAGCACCCCGGCGTTGGTGTGCTGATCGCCTCCAACTTCTCCATCGGTGCCGTGCTGATGATGAAGTTCGCCGCCATGGCCGCGCCGTTCTACCCGTCGGCCGAGATCATCGAGCTGCACCACCCCAACAAGGCAGATGCGCCGTCGGGTACCTCCGCGACGACGGCGCGGCGCATCGCCGCCGCCCGAGCCGAGGCGAACCTTGACCCGGTGCCGGACGCAACGGTCCACGACGCGGGCGCCCGAGGCGCCGTGGTCGATGGGATCCACATCCACGGCCTGCGCATCCAGGGCCTGGTCGCTCATCAGGAGGTGCTCTTCGGCGAGACGGGTGAGACGCTGACGATCCGCCACGACTCGTTCGATCGGGTGTCGTTCATGCCCGGTGTGGTCGAGGCCATCCGCTACGTGATGGAGCATCCGGGTTTGACGCTCGAGATGGAGGACGTATTGGGGCTGTAGCGATCTCGCTCACAGCAACCACTCTCTGGTTTCCCCCTCAAGGCGCGGACCGCGATCCTCGCAAGCTCGGATGCGGTCGGCTCAATCAGCGTCAGGAACCGGAGATGTCGGTGTGGAAGCGCAGCATCTTCACGGCCTGCGACTCGTCGTCGCCCAACCCCACCTTTTGATGCGCACCATCCGGGCCCCAACCGCAGCCGGTGAGGAACGCCCGCATTGCGTCGTCGGCGGAGGGCACCCACATCGTCGCCACCGTGAAGCCGTCCTTCTGCAGCGTGTCGACGGCGGCGTTGATCAACCGCGACCCGTGGCCCTGGCGGCGGTGCTTTGGGTCCACCACGAACTCGGCCACGTAGCCGTCGGTGGGGGACAGGTCGCCGTCGCCTGACGGCCCAGTGACCACGAAGCCGACGACGCCAGGCTCGCCGATTGCCACCAGCACGCGGAACTGCGCCAGCGGCGGCTTCACAATCGCCTCATGCCACGCCCTGCTCGCCTCGTCCGCGCCCACCTGTGCCAAGGCGGCGGCGAAGATCCCGCCATCGGCCCAGGCGCGCCGCTGGATGCGGGCGATATCGATGGCTTCGGATGGCATGGCGAGGCGGACGGTGTCGATGACGGACATGCGCGCCATCTTATGCACCCTCAGCCAAAGCACTAGGGTGGTGAACCATGACAGACGTGAAGACGCCTCCCAAGTTGGCCCCCGGTACGCTCCGCGTGATTCCCCTGGGTGGGCTGGGCGACGTCGGGCGCAACATGACGGCCTTCGAGATCGACGGGCAGATCGCCATCGTCGACTGCGGCGTGCTCTTCCCCGAGGACCACCATCCCGGCGTGGATCTCATCCTGCCGGGCCTCGACTATCTCAACGACCGCCTCGACGACATTGTGGCGCTGGTGCTCACGCACGGCCATGAGGATCACATCGGCGCCGTGCCGTACCTCCTGAAGCGCCGCCACGACATCCCCGTCTACGGCTCCCGCCTCACCCTCGCCTTCGTCGCCGCCAAACTCCGCGAGCACCGGATCCGTGAGTTCCAACTGGATGCCGTGGAAGAGGGCGACATCCTCGAGATCGGCAACTACGAGTTCGAGTTCCTCGCCGTCAACCACTCCATCCCCGACGCGCTCGCCGTCGCCATCCGCACCGCCGGCGGCACCGTGCTGCACACCGGCGACTTCAAGATGGATCAGCTGCCGCTCGACGGCCGCATCACGGACCTACGCGGGTTTGCCCGCCTGGGTGAGGAGGGCGTCGACCTCTTCCTGGTGGATTCCACCAACGCCGAGGTGCCCGGGTTCACCACCCCGGAGAAGGACGTGGAGCCGGCGATTGCGCGCGTGTTCGACGCGGCGAAGGGCAAGCTGATCGTGGCCTGCTTCGCCAGCCACGTGCACCGCGTGCAGCAGGTGCTCAACATGGCCGTCAAGCACGACCGCAAGGTGGTCTACGTGGGCCGCTCCATGGTGCGCAACATGGCCACCGCGCGTGACCTGGGTTATCTCAAGGTGCCCGCCGGGACGTTGATCGAGATGAAGGAGATCGACAAGTACCCGGATGACAAGGTGGTCATCGTCTCCACGGGATCGCAGGGCGAGCCCATGGCGGCGCTCAGCCGGATCGCCAACCGCGACCACCCCGTCGTCGAGGTGGGCCCAGGAGACACCGTGCTGCTCGCCAGCTCGCTCATCCCCGGCAACGAGAACTCCGTCTACCGCGTCATCAACGGCCTCACCAAGCTGGGCGCCAACGTGGTGCACAAGGGCAATGCGCTCGTGCACGTCTCGGGTCACGCCTCGGCGGGGGAGTTGCTGTACTGCTACAACATCCTGCGGCCCCGCAACGTCATGCCCGTGCATGGCGAGATCCGCCACCTCATCGCCAACGGCAAGTTGGCCGAGGCAACCGGCGTGGCGAAGGAGAACGTCGTGATCGTGGGCGACGGCGATGTCGTCGACCTCAAGAACGGCGTGGCCAAGCACGTGGGTTCCGTGGACGCGAGCTACATCTTCGTTGACGGCTCGACGGTGGGCGACATCTCTGAATCCATCATGGACCGCCGCATCCTGGGCGAGGAGGGCTTCGTCTCCGTCATCACCGTGGTGGACACCCATGGCCGCAGCATCGTCTCGGGGCCGGAGATCCAGTTCCGCGGCCTCGCGGAGGATCCCAGTGCGTTCGACGAGGCCCGCACCCGCGTCGAGGAGGCACTGGTGGCGGCCATGCGCGACGGCGTGGATGACGCGCAGCGCCTGCAACAGGTGACGCGGCGGGCAGTGGGGCAGTGGGTGTCGCGGCGCCTGCGTCGCCGGCCGATGATCGTGCCGGTTGTGGTGACGACGTAGCCGGTTTGACCCTGTGGCGGCGAACACGTAAAGTAGTCCATCGGTGCTTTGCCCCCTGGCGTAGGTCGGGATGGGCACCCTGAACTTTGATTCATATCCTAAGAAGGTAGGTCAGTCGTGTACGCGATCGTGCGCAACGGTGGTCGTCAGCACAAGGTTGCTGTCGGCGACGTCCTGGACATCGACCTGGTGTCCGAAGAGGTCGGCGGTACCGTCTCCCTGCAGCCGCTGCTGCTGGTCGACGGCGACAAGATCACCTCTGATGCCAAGAAGCTCGACAAGGTGTCTGTCACCGCCGAGGTCCTGGGCGAGTCCAAGGGTCCGAAGATTCGGATCATGAAGTACAAGAACAAGACCGGCTACAAGAAGCGCCAGGGTCACCGCCAGCGGTACACCCAGGTCAAGGTCACCGACATCAAGGCCTGAGGAGAGTAGAGATGGCAACTAAGAAGGGCGCGTCTTCCACGCGCAATGGTCGTGACTCGAACGCTCAGCGCCTCGGCGTGAAGCGCTACGGTGGTCAGCTCGTCGGCGCCGGCGAAATCCTCGTGCGTCAGCGCGGCACCTACTTCCACCCCGGCGACGGTGTGGGCCGCGGCTCCGATGACACCCTGTTCGCCCTCGTGCAGGGCACCGTCGAATTCGGCGTGAAGCGCGGTCGTCGCGTGGTCAACGTCGTCGACGCCTGATCAGGAAACTGACACTTTCGAGAACGGCCCCTCTGGGGCCGTTCTTGCTATTTTCTCTTTCAAGACTCCACGCTCTCCGTGTGAGCAGATAGGAGCCCACCGTGGCTATTCCCTCCTTCGTGGATCGCGTGAAGTTCACCGTGCAGGCCGGCAACGGCGGGCACGGCTGCGCATCCGTCCACCGCGAGAAGTTCAAGCCGCTTGGCGGGCCCGACGGCGGCAATGGCGGTGACGGCGGCTCGGTGATTCTGCGGGTCGACGATTCCATGTCCACGCTGGTGGATTACCACCGGCAATCGCTGCGCAAGGCCGCCAACGGCGAGCCGGGGCGCGGCGACAACCAGCACGGTGCCAAGGCCGCCAACATGGTGCTCGACGTGCCCAGCGGCACCCTGGTGACGGATGCCGACACGGGCGAGGTGCTGGCAGATCTGACGGAGCACGGCGCAGAGTTCGTGGTCGCCATGGGTGGCAAGGGTGGGCTCGGCAATGCCGCGCTGGCCACCGCCGCCCGCAAGGCCCCCGGCTTCGCGCTGCTGGGTGAAGAGGGGGAGTCCCGCCTCGTTCAGCTTGAGCTCAAGGTGGTGGCAGACGTGGGCCTCGTGGGCTTCCCGTCCGCCGGCAAGTCCTCCCTCATCGCGGCGATCTCGCGGGCGCGGCCCAAGATCGCGGATTACCCATTCACCACGTTGATCCCCAACTTGGGCGTCGTGGTGGCCGGAGATGTGACCTACACCGTTGCCGATGTTCCTGGCCTCATCGAGGGCGCCTCGGAGGGGCGGGGCCTCGGTTTCGACTTCCTGCGCCACATCGAGCGCTGCCAAGCCATCGTGCACGTGATCGATCTGGGCACCTATGAGCCCGGCCGAGACCCGCTGAGTGACCTGGAGGTCATCGAGGGCGAGCTCACCGCGCACGGTGGCCTCGAGGACCGGGTGCGCATCATCGCGCTGAACAAGATGGACCTGCCGGATGCGCCGGAGCTGGCCGAGATCGCTCGGCCTGATCTGGAGAAGTTGGGGCTGCCGATCTTTCAGATCTCCACCAAGACCGGCGAAGGCCTCAACGACCTGAAGTTCAAGATGGCTGCGATCGTCGCGGAACGTCGCGCCTCGCTGCCGGAGGCCGTTGAGCCTCGCACGGTGATCCGGCCGGAGCCAGTTGGCCGTCGGAAGGGCACCCCCGAGGAATTCACCATCGCCAAGAAGGGCGACGGCGAGGGCGGCTTCGTGTGGCGCGTGCGGGGCGACAAGCCCGAGCGCTGGATCCGCCAGACGGATTTCAACAACGCCGAGGCTGTTGGGTATCTGGCAGACCGGCTCAACCGGCTGGGCATCGAGAACAAGCTCCTCGAGATGGGCGCCGAGCCCGGCGACGCCGTCGCGATCGGCTCGGGCGACCACCCGGTGGTGTTCGACTTCGCGCCGCAGATCGACATCGGTGCGGAATCGCTGGGCCGCCGAGGCGAGGACATGCGGCTGGATTCGGAACGCCCCTCGGTGGCCCGACGGCGCAAGCTCGACGCGGAGTACCATGCCGCCAAGGCGGGAGTGGACTACGCCACCACCGGCTTGGACCATGAGGGTGAGGATGAACACTAGGAGTGCGGTTGCCCAGGCGCAGCGCGTCGTGGTCAAGGTTGGGTCATCGTCCCTGACCCATCCTGACGGGCATCTCGATCAGGAGCGCATCGCTCGGCTGGCCAGCGCCATCTCGCGCCTGCATCAGCGGGGCACCCGCGTGGTGCTGGTCACCTCCGGCGCCATCGCAGCGGCGCTCAAGCCGCTGGGCCTGCGTCGGCGCCCAAGAGACCTGGAAACGCAGCAGGCCGCGGCCGCCGTGGGCATGGGTTTGCTGATCAGGCACTATTCCGACGCGTTCGCCGAGCACGGTGTGAAGGTGGCGCAGCTGCTGCTCACCGTCGAGGACGTGCTTCGGCCCAAGACGTATCGCAACGCGCTCAACACCATTTCCCGGCTCTTCCGCCTGGACGTGGTGCCCATCATCAACGAGAACGACACCGTCGCCACGCACGAGATCCGCTTTGGCGACAATGACCGCCTCGCCGCGCTGATCGCCCATCTGGTGCGGGCGGATGCCCTGGTGCTGTTGAGCGACGTTGACGGCCTCTACACCGCCCATCCGTCGACGCCGGGCGCCGAGAAGATCACGCTGGTGGACGACATCGCAGAATTGAAGGTCGACACCTCTCGGCTGGGCTCCCGCGTTGGCACCGGAGGCATGCAGACAAAGCTGCAGGCAGCAGACATCGCCACTCAGGCTGGTACCAGCGTGGTGCTGGGGCACGCCGATGACCTTGAGGCCGCCCTTGATGGCCTGGACGTGGGCACGTACTTCCCGGCCCGCAAGAAGCGCCGGCCCAGGCGCCTGCTCTGGCTGGCCTTCGCGGCTGAGCCCCGGGGTTGGCTCTACGTGGACGACGGCGCACGCCGGGCGCTCCTGAACCGCAACGCGTCCCTCCTGGCCGCGGGCATCCGCGAGGTGAAGGGCACGTTCGCCGCGGGGGAGCCGGTGGAGATCATCGGGCCGGACAACAAGCCGCTGGGCCGAGGCTTCGTGGGCTATTCGAGCACCGAGCTCAGCCAGGAAGCTGGGCATTCGAGCACCGAGGCCGGGCATCGCAACCAGCGGCCTGCGGTGCACCGCGACGTGCTCATCCTGACGGACTGATGATTGGTCTAGTTGCACCGCTGGACTTAGGCTGATCCCGTGATCGAGGTTCTGGGTTGGGTGGCGGCCACGCTGGGCATGATGACGAGCGTGCCGCAATTGGTGCGCATCCTGCGCTCCGGCACCAGCGCAGGCGTCTCCATGGTGTTGTGGCAGTTGGTGGCGGGCGCCACCGGCGCATGGGCCGTGCATGGATTCCTCTCCGAATCGCCACAGATGCAGGGGCCCAACATCTTCCTGTCGCTGTGCAGCGCCGCGATCGTGGTGTTCGTGGCGAGGGACCGGAAGCTGCCCGTGCTGCGGCAGTTCGTGATGCCGCTTGCTGTGATGCTGGTGCTGTCTGGCATCAATGTCTGGCTGGGGGCCGTGGTGTTCGGCATCGCCGTGGTGGGCCCGCAATTGGTGGGCCAGATCTCCCAACTGAAGGAACTCATCGTGGCGCCCACGGTGGAGGGCGTCTCCGTCCTATTCCTCGTGCTGACGCTTGTCCAGCAGATCCTCTGGTTCGGGTTCGGCATGTTCAAGCCTGATTGGGCCCTGATCATCGTCGCCGGCACCATGACGTTGTCTTGCATTGCCAACCTCGCGGTCTTCCTGGTGCGCCGTGCCAGGGCCGCCAACCCGACCGCCGTGGTCGCCGCACGCTGAGAATTCTCTCCTCGCATAGACTGCGCGCATGGAGTTTCGTGATCAGGCCATTGCCGCGCGTCAGGCGTCCGTCGAACTCACCACCCTGACGAGGGCCCAGAAGGACAAGGCGCTCCACGCCATGGCAGATGCTCTGGCGGCGGCAGAGGCTGAGTTGCTGGAGGCCAACGAGGTCGACGTGGCCAATGCCCGTTCGGCCGGGATGGATGAGGCCATGGTGGACAGGTTGAGCCTCACCCCGGCCCGCATTGAAGGCATGGTGCAGGGGCTCCGTGACCTGGCGGCCCTGCCGGATCCGGTGGGGGATGTCGTGCGCGGCTGGAAGCTGCCCAACGGCGTGACCGTGCGGCAGTTGCGCGTGCCCTTCGGCGTGGTGGGCATCATCTACGAATCCCGTCCCAACGTGACGGCAGATGCCGCTGGCATCTGCCTCAAGAGTGGCAACGCTGCCCTACTGCGCGGCTCGTCGTCCGCACTCAACACCAACCGGGTCACCATCAGCGCGCTGCGCCGAGGCCTCAATGAGGCGGGCATCACGCCAGATGCCGTGCACCTCATCGAGGGCGGCCGCGAGGTCACCGGTGAGCTCATGCGCGCGCGGGGCCTCGTCGACGTGCTCATTCCGCGGGGCGGCGCGGGCCTCATTCAGGCCGTTGTGGATGGCTCCACGGTGCCCGTCATCGAGACTGGCACGGGCAACTGTCACGTGTTCGTGGACGCGGACGCAGATATTGACCAGGCGCTCACCATCCTGATGAACGCAAAGACGCAGCGGCCCAGCGTGTGCAACGCGGCTGAGACGCTGCTGGTGCACAAGGACATCGCCGACGCGTTCCTGCCCCGCGCCCTGGAGGCGCTGGCCGGGGCGCAGGTCACCGTGCACGGCGACGACGCCACCCGCGCCTTCTCCGACGACGTCGTTCCCGCCGCCGCAGACGAATACGACGCCGAGTACCTCACGCTGGATCTCGCCGCCAAGGTGGTTGATTCCCTCGACGAGGCGCTGGAACACATCCGCACGCACACCACCGGGCACTCGGAGACGATCGTGACGGGCTCCCGCACCTCCGCCGAACGCTTCGCCGCCGAGGTCGACGCGGCGGCGGTTCTGGTCAACGCGTCCAGCCGATTCGTCGACGGCGGCGAGTTTGGCTTCGGCGCCGAGATCGGCATCTCCACCCAGAAGCTGCATGCCCGCGGCCCCATGGGGTTGCAGGAGATGACCAGTACCAAGTACGTCATCGAAGGCGCTGGCCAGATCCGCGTCTGAGCAAAGCCACCCATCACCGCCACTGATTGCTAGGATCGCCTGCCATGAGCCTTCTTCTGGAAACTGCTGCTGCCGCCCCGCTCGTCCCCAGCTGGGTGATGGGCGCCATCGTGCTGGTTGGCCTCGTTGGTGCCGTGCTCTGGATCATCGGGTTCGGCTCGGGCCGCCCGAACGTCCGGTGACGACCGAACTCGGTCAAGCCCGGGTCGAGCGGGACAGCCGCTGGCGCCTCGGCGTCATGGGTGGCACGTTTGATCCCATCCACCACGGCCACCTCGTGGCCGCCTCGGAAGTGGCCGCCAAGTTCGAACTGGACGAAGTCGTCTTCGTCCCCACCGGCGTGCCGTGGCAGAAGCGCGACCGCCGCGTCTCAATGGCCGAAGACCGCTATCTGATGACGGTCATCGCCACCGCCTCCAACCCACGGTTCTCCGTATCGCGCGTCGACATCGACCGCGACGGCGACACGTTCACCGTCGACACGCTCACGGATCTGCGTGCTGAGCGGGGCCCGAACACGGATCTGTTCTTCATCACCGGTGCTGACGCTTTGCGGCAGATCCTCACGTGGCGCGGCGCCGAGCAACTCTTCGACCTGGCCCACTTCGTTGGCGTGACCCGCCCAGGAGTGCCGCTGACGAAGGACGACCTGGCGCACCTGCCGGCAGACAAGGTGACGCTCATCGAGGTGCCAGCACTGGCCATCTCATCCACGGATTGCCGCGAGCGCGTCCGGGCACAGGAACCCATCTGGTACCTGGTGCCGGACGGTATCGTGCAGTACATCGCCAAACGGGGGCTGTACCCGGCCCCTGAGACAGGAGTACCCGATGACGGTTCATGACGACGTGCTGGAGCCCGTGCGGATCGCAGCTCAAGCCGCTGCGGACAAGAGGGGCCACAAGATCGTCGCCTTCGACGTCTCGGAGCAGCTGTCCATCACGGATGTCTTCCTGATCGCCTCCGCCAACAACGAACGCCAGGTGGGCGCCATCGTCGACGGCGTGGAGGAGGCCCTGCTGAAGATTGGCCGCAAGCCGGTGCGCCGCGAGGGCGACCGCGAGAATCGCTGGGTCCTGCTCGATTACATCGACTTCGTGGTGCACGCCCAGCACACCGAGGAGCGCTCCCTCTACAACCTCGAGCGCCTGTGGAAGGACTGCCCGCAGATCCCGCTGGAGATCGACCTGCCTGAGGAGGCAGAAGAAGAACTGTGAGGATCGCTCACGCCACCCGGCTGGTCGTCCTCCGGCACGGGGAGACGGATCACAACGCCCAGGGCAGGTTCCAAGGCCACGCGGACATTCCCATCAACGCCAAGGGCCGACGGCAGGCTGAGGCTGCGCGCGAACGCCTTGCCCACCGCCAGTTCGACGCGGTCTACACCTCGACGCTCATCAGGGCCGTTGAGACCGCACGGATCGTGCGGCCCGGCGCCGAGCTGATCGAAGATGCCCGGCTGATGGAGATCAACGTCGGCTCCTGGGCCGGGCTCACGTGGGCCGAGGTGCAGGCGCAGATGCCGGATTACGAGCAGAAGTACGCAGATGGTATCGATTTTCGTCGCTCACCTGAGGGCGAGACCCTCGGCGAGGTGGTGGAACGCGGCCATCCGGCGCTGCTCGAGATCGCTGAGCGCCACGACGGCGGCACGGTGCTGATCGTCAGCCACGGCCTGTTCCTGAACCGGGTGCTGCACTCGCTGCTGGGCATCGAGGGCCGCGTGTTGGGCTCGATCACCAACGCCCATTGGTCAGAGCTGGGCTACGCCCACGGCGCCTGGCGCCTGCTCGCCCACAACGTCGGCTGAGGGCTCACACCCGAGGCTGGCACTCGATCCATTCGGCCAGCGACACCCGCGGCCCGGTGAAGAACGGCGTCTCCTCGCGCACGTGCAGGCGGGCTTCCACACCGCGCTGGTGGCGCATCGCGTCGGTCAGGCGGTGCAGTTCGTCCGCCTCGAAGGCCAGGATCCACTCGTAATCACCCAGCGCGAAGGATGACAGCGTCGAGGCCACCACGTCTGGGTATTCGCGGCCGGCAATCCCGTGCTCCATCAGCATCTTGGAGCGGTGTTCCGCGTCGAGGTAGTACCAGTCGTAGCTGCGGGTGAACGGGTAGACGGTCAGCCACGGGCGGGGTGCGAAGCCGGCGAAGCAGCTGGGCACGTGCGCGCGGTTGAACTCCGACGGGCGGTGTACGGCCACGACGGACCACACAGGGGCCAGGTAATCGCCCAGCGACGAGCGGCGCAGCGCGTGGTAGGCGGCCTGGAGCTTGCGCGGATCATCCGCCAGCATCCACACCATGAGATCTGCGTCTGCGCGGAAGCCGCCCACGTCGTAGAAACCGCGCACGGTCACGCCAGCCTCGGTGAGCTTGTTCTCGCATGCCGTCAGATCCACATCCGCGGGGAGAGGGGCGGCCAGCTCGAAGACCGAGTACATGGCGTACAGCGACTGTTGGTTGATGGCTTCCAGGTCAACGTCCTGCGCGTCGCGCTCGTCGCGTCCGGGGTGCTTGCTCATGGGTGCGGCCTTTCGGTGGTGACTGGGCGGGGGAGGCAGCATCGCCCGGTGGCGAACTGGCAGATGGTGGTGTCTTCAACTTCACCGCGCGCGATCTTGGCGCGGTGCAGCAGCTTGTCCACCAGCAGTGAGACGAAACCGTCGTCGGTGCCGACGGTGGCTGCGCGCTGGTAGGGGATGCCGAGATCTGCGGCGGTCTGCCGGGCCTCGGTGTCGAGGTCGTAGGCAACCTCCATGTGGTCCTTGATGAACCCGAATGGGACGGCGACAACGCCGTCGACTTCGCCTGCGATCTCGGCGAGGCGATCGTTGACATCAGGCTCCAGCCAGGGGACGTGCGGCGGGCCGGAACGGGAGCAGTAGGTGAGCTCCCAGGTGAGTTCCTCGCCCAGGGTGGCGGAGGCCTCCTGTGCGACGCCTTCGGCGACCCTGAGGTGCTGCGCGTCGTAGCGGTTCTCAGGCTCGCCCGTGGCTGAGGCGGCGTTCATGCTGAGCGGGATCGAATGGGTGACGAACAACACCCGCAGCGTGCCAGCGCCGATCTGTTCGCGCAGGGCGCGCACGCCGTCGACGACCGCGCGTGCGTTCGCGGAGACGAATTCGGGAGTTTCGGCGAAGGGATCGAGCTTGTCGATCTGGATGGCCTTGCCCTCGGCGGCACCGACGATGTCCTCGCAATACTGCCGGCAACTGGAGTAGGAGCGGTAGGCGGAGGTGGCGAGTGCGAGCACACGGGTGTGCCCGCCGTCGATCAGTTCATCAACGGTGTCGGCGATGAACGGGTGCCAGTTGCGGTTGCCGATGACCACCGGCACGTCCACGCCACGGCGGGCCAACTCATCTCGCACGGCGTCCATGAGCGCCGCGTTCAGTTCGTTGATGGGCGACTTTCCACCGAAGAGCATGTAGTGCTCAGACACCTCGAGGAGCCGCTCGTCTGGGATGTTCTTCCCTGCCGTGGCGTTGCGCATGAAGGGCAGCACATCCGCCGGTTCGTTGGGCCCGCCGTAGGAGGCGAACAACACCGCAGAATAGGGCTCGAGGGTCACATGGCCTCCAGACTTGGGGTGGAATCCAGATCCGTCAACGCCAGATTGGTGACTGGGCAGGATTCGTCTTCCAGGGTGTTGGCATCGATCCCCGGGGTCTCGCCGATGCCGTACAGCTCCGCCATGGCGCTCAGGTATTCATCCGTGCGGCCATTCTCTGCCGCCAGCTTTGCGCGGGTGGACGGGATGTGGAGCAACCGGGTGGCCAGCCGACGCAGGGCGAGCGCCGCGTCGTCGTGGGTGAGTGTGCGCTGGGGGAGGCGGGTGACTTCATCCGCCACGAGGCTCATCACCGTTTCCCGCAGCCCCACGACAGCGGGATCAACCACGCGGGCCCGCAGCTTGGTGAGCGCCTCAGCGATGCCCTCGTTGACCATGGACTGCGCGCGCCGGGTGTCTTCGGCAATCTCGGAGCCAACGGACTGCTGGATGGTGGCCAGATCCACCACGCGCACGCCGGGGAGCGTGCCGACGGCGGGGTGCACGTCGCGTTTCAGGGACAGATCCAGGAACGTTGCGGGGCCTGTGATGTCTTCGGGGGTGACGGCGTGTGTACCCCGGCCGCGGCAGGTGACAACCAGATCTGCTGAGGCCAGGGCATCGGTCAGCGACTCGATGTGTCCAACGCCGTGGGACTCTGCGAACTGCGCGCCACGCCCGCTCGCCGAGTAGACGGTGATCCGGCCGACGCCTCGCTTGCGCAGCGCTGCCACCACGGCCCCGGCGTAGGAGCCGGTGCCGACGATGAGGACGCGCGCGGCGTGCCAATCTGGCAGGTTGATGAGATCCAGGCCTGCGCTGACAACCGAGCGGCCGGCACCCTCCAAGGCGGTTTCCCTTGCGATGCGCCGTGAGGTCTTCAGGGCTTCGTCGACGGCGATGTTCAGCGGAAGCGATGTGTGGCCGAGCTCTTGGGCTTCGGTGAGGGCACGCCGGAACTGTCCAGCGATCTCGCGCTCACCCACCACCATGGAATCCAGACCGGAGGCCACCCGGAAAACATGCCCGAGCGCCGCCTCGCCCAGATACAGATCCCACGCGGGGGGCACGTCAAAATGGGCGTTGAGGGCGGCGCGCAGGTGCCCGGGGGCAGCCTCACCGTTGGTGTCCAGCAGCACCTCGACGCGATTGCAGGTGCTGAGGACCACGGCACCGGTGACCTCGGGAACGTCTCGCAGCCGCTCGACCACACCGTCGATGCCTGCCGCGATGCGCTCGACCTCGGAAAGACCTTGCCGATTGTGCTGAATGGAGAAGACGCGCATTGTCACAGTGGGCTCCATTCAACCATCTTTGCCAGATAGGGCAGAATCGAGACCACCATGAGTTCTTTCCTCTCCGCACTGAGCGGACAACGCCCTGAACGCCTGCCCGTCTGGTTCATGCGCCAGGCCGGTAGATCACTTCCCGAGTACAAGAAGGTGCGCGAAGGCACCACCATCCTCGAGGCCTGCCTGAAGCCTGATCTCGCTGCCGAGATCACCCTGCAGCCGGTGCGGCGCCACCATGTGGACGCCGCCATCTTCTTCTCCGACATCATGACGCCGCTCGTGTTGGCAGGTGTGGATGTGGACATCAAACCGGGCATCGGGCCGGTGATCGACAATCCCGTGCGTTCGGCGGCTGATGTGGAGCGCATCGTCGCCCACCGCATCGAGGACGCCTCCGCGATCAGCGAGGCGGTGCGCATGGTGGTGGCCGAACTGGGTGAGCAGACCCCGCTGATCGGCTTCGCCGGCGCGCCGTTCACCCTGGCCGCCTACCTGGTGGAGGGGCGCGGCTCGCGTGACCACCTCCAGGCACGCGCCATGATGCACGCAGATCCTGAGGCATGGCACACGCTGCTGAACTGGTGCGCGGAACTGTCCGCCCACTTCCTCACCGTGCAGATCGACGCGGGCGCCAAGGCGGTGCAGTTGTTCGACTCCTGGGCGGGGGCGCTGAGCCGTGACGACTACACGGAGCGGGTGCAGCAGCATTCGGCCAAGGTGATGGCTGCCGTGGAGGGGCGCGTGCCGCGCATCCACTTCGGCGTGGGCACCAGGCACCTGCTCACCGAGATGGCCGAGATTGGCGTGGAGACCCTCGGCGTGGATTACCGCACCCCGCTCGACGAAGCCGCCTGGCTCGTCCCGGGCCTCCCTCTCCAAGGCAACATCGATCCGGCGCTGCTGGCCGCCGGTTGGGATGCCCTCGAAGACCACACTCGTGATGTGGTTCGGCGTGGCCGCGCCGCGCCCGCGCACGTGGTCAACCTTGGCCACGGCGTGCCCCCCACCACCGATCCCGAGGTGCTCACCGATCTGGTGGCCCTCATCCACGAGCTGTGAGCACGGTCGCCGTCGTCGGGGGTGGCCTCGCCGGGCTGCTCTCCGCCATGCGGCTGCAGGAGGCTGGGCACACCGTCGAGCTGCGGGAGGCCGGTGGGCATCTCGGGGGCATGATCTCGCCCATCAGGTTGGGCTCAGTGGAGGTCGATTCCGGCGCTGAAGCCTATGCGGTGCGGGGCGGTGTGGTGCGTGCCTTGTGCGACGATTTGGGTTTGGAGGTGGCCCCGCCCGAGGGCACCCCGCACATCTGGTGGCGGCACGGGACCTTCCCGATGGCGGAGGGCGTGCTCGGCATTCCGGGGTCCCTGGAGGATCCGGCGCTGGGCGTGCTCACCGAGGAGGAGCTCGCCGTCGTGCGGGCGGACGCGGAGTTGGCTGCGTCCGTGGGCGCAGATGCCACGACGGTGGGGGAGCTCGTGCGGGCACGCTTGGGGGAGCCGGCGCTCACCAAGCTTGTGACGCCAGTGACGCAGGGCGTCTATTCAATGTCGCCTGACCGGATGCCCCTGACCGCGTTCGCGCCGTCGCTGCTGCAGGCCCTGCAGAGCGAAGGCTCGCTACTGGCAGCCGTTGCCCACGTGCGCGGCCCGGGTAGCGCGGCAGTCGAGCAGCCCATCGGCGGCATGTTCCAGCTGATCAACGCCTTGGCTGTGCGGTTCGAGGCCGCCGGTGGCACGGTGCGCACATCTGCCTCCGTGTCCGCGGTGAAGAGGGGAGGCTCCGGCTTCCAGGTTGGCCTGCACGACGGCGAACAGCTCGACGTCGAACGCGTGGTCCTGGCAGCTCCCGCCGCCGTCACCAGCGTCCTGCTTGGCCATCTGGGCCTGGAGGTACCCGCGCCGCCGGTGCGCACGGCGCGCTCGGCGATGTTGGCGGTGGCCACCCCTGCGTTGGCCGACAACCCGGTGGGTTCAGGTGTGCTGTTGGCCGAGCGCGATGACACGCTGCACGCCCGCGCGCTGACGCACTATTCGGCCAAGTGGCCGTGGGCGGCCGCCAGCGGTGAGCACGTGCTGCGCCTCAGCTACCCGGAGCACGTGTTGGCCACCCGTGCGGATGTGCTCCGAGACGCCTCACGCTTCGTGGGCGTGCAGATTGCGGAGCGCGACGTCACCGGCTTCGCCTCGGTGGGCTGGGAATCCATGCCCACCCGCATCGACGCATCGAACCGAGATTTCATCGTCGAGACAGCGCTTGAAGCGGGAGTTGATCTTGTGGGTGCTTGGCTGGACGGCAACGGCATCGCGGCCGTCGTGGCCGGCACAGACAGGGTGCTGCGATGAGGCTGCGGCTTGGCACGCGCGGATCCGCGCTGGCCGTTGCGCAGTCTGAGATGGTGGCCGATGCTCTTCGGGCCCGCGGGCATGAGGTGGAGCTCGTGCGCATCCGCACGGGGGGAGACGTCGAGCGGGGCTCGCTCACCCGGGTGGGCGGCGTCGGTGTTTTCGCGGCGGAGCTGCGGGTTGCGCTGCTCGATGGTGTGTGTGATTTCGCCGTCCACTCGCTGAAGGACCTGCCGACAGCGCCGGTGCCGGGCTTGATGATCGCCGCCATTCCTGAGCGGGCAGACGCCCGCGACGCGTTGTGCGCCCGGGATGGGCTGACGTTCGATCAACTGGAGCCTGGCGCGCAGGTGGGTACGGGGTCGCCGCGGCGCGTCGCGCAGTTGCGCGCCCTTCGGCCGGATCTCCGCTATGTGGACATCCGGGGCAACGTCGGGACCCGTCTCGCGAGGGTGGCCGGGGGTGATCTTTCCGCCGTCGTGCTGGCGGCTGCTGGCCTGGAACGGTTGGGGATGACCGAACACATCACGGACCATCTCGACATCCTCCCGGCGCCCGGCCAGGGGGCGCTGGCGTTGGAGTGCAGGGCCGCAGATCGTGAGATCGCCATCGAACTGGGCGCGCTGGATCATGCGCCCACGCGGCTCGCCGTCGAGGCTGAACGCGAGGTACTGGCAGCCCTGGGCGGCGGGTGTGCGGCCCCCATCGCCGCCCACGGCCGCAATGGCGAGTTGGAGGCCGGCGTCTTCGCGCTCGACGGCGGCGCATCCGCGCGGGTCGCGGTGCCGCTGAGCGGAGCCGCAGGCAGCGCGGCGGCTGGGGAATTGCTGCAATTGGGTGCGGCTGAGGTTGCCGATCTGGGCGAGACCCGCCCGTCGAGGCTGGCCGAACTGCACGACGATTCTTCGCTTTGGGGCGGGTCCAGCGTGCTGGCGGGCCTGCGTGTCCTCGTGCCACGCGTTGACGCCGGCAGCCTGGTGGGGTCGCTTCGTTCCGCCGGGGCGGAGGTGGTGGCCGAGCCCGTCCAACGACGAGTGACCTTGCAGCCAGGCGGCAGCCTGAGTGGCGCGGATTGGGTGGCGCTGACCTCCCCGGCCACCGTCGATGTGCTGGCCGAACTCGGCCTCGAGATCCCTGAAGGAGCGCGGGTTGCTGCGGTTGGCGAGGCGACGGCTGAGGCCGCCCGTCAGCGGGGCATTTCGGTGGATTTGATCCCAGTTGGCCCTTCGAGCGCCGCGACTCTCGTCGAGGCTTGGCCCGACGGCATTGGCCGAGTCGTCGTCCCGGGATCCGCGCTGTCGTCCAACGTGCTGGCCGACGGCCTGCGCGCCAAGGGCTACGACGTGCATCTGATCCCCGTCTACACGATGGAACCGCTGCCGGACGTGCCCGAGAAGCTGGCCGAGGAGTACCGCCAGGGCCTGTTCGACGCGGTGGTCATCCTCTCCGGTTCAATGGCCCGCGCCGTCGATTCGCTGCTTGGCTGGCCGGAGGGGATCCGCGTTGTGGCATTCGGCCCGCCGTCAGCCGCCGCCCTGCGCGCGCTCGGAGTTGAGGTGGCCGCTGAGGCCGCCACGCAGGACGCCGAAGGCCTCATTCGCGCCATCTCCCACCTCCAGAAGGGACAGTCATGATCCAGTTCAGACCGCGTCGTCTGCGCGGCACCGCTGCCATGCGCAGGTTGGTGCGCGAGGTTGAGGTGCGTCCATCCCAGCTCGTGTTGCCGATGTTCGTCTCCGATATCCCGGGTGATATTGCGTCCATGCCGGGTGTGCGGCGCCATTCCTTGGCGGAGATCGGACGTGCCGCAGAGTCTGCGGTTACCGCCGGGGTGGGCGGCCTGATGCTGTTCGGCGTGCCTGCGGATGATGCCAAGGATGAGCAGGGCTCACAGGGCTGGGCGGCGGATGGCATCCTGCAGCGGGGCCTCCGTGCGGTGCGTGACGCCGTTGGGGATGACACGGTGATCATGGCGGATACCTGTCTCGACGAGTTCACCACGCATGGGCATTGCGGCTTCCTCACGGCTGAGGGCGCCGTCGACAACGACGCGACGCTGGCCGCCTACGTCTCCATGGCCATCGCTCAGGCGGAGGCCGGGGCGCACGTGGTGTCGCCTTCGGGAATGATGGACGCTCAGGTGGATCACATTCGCGCTGGGCTCGATGGGGCGGGCTTCGAGCAGACGGCGATCTTGGCCTACGCCGCGAAGTACGCCTCGGCGTTCTACGGGCCCTTCCGGGAGGCGGTTGCCTCCACGCTGGAGGGCGACCGCCGCACCTATCAGCAGGATCCGGCCAACCGTCGGGAAGGCTTGCGTGAAGCGGAGCTCGACCTGGCCGAGGGGGCGGACATGGTGATGGTCAAGCCCGCCGGGTACTACCTGGACGTGCTGAGCGATGTCGCCGCGGTCTCGGATGTGCCGGTGGCGGCGTATCAAGTGTCGGGGGAGTACGCGATGGTGGAGGCCGCTGCTCAGCAGGGCTGGATCGATCGTCGCGCCGCTGTGGAGGAATCGGTCACCGCGATCGTGCGGGCCGGTGCAGATATCGTGCTCACGTATTGGGCTGAGGAGTTGGCAACGTGGCTGAAGTGAACCTGTTCGAACGCGCGCGGCGCATCATCCCCGGAGGCGTCTCGTCTCCCGTGCGGGCCTTCGGCTCGGTGGGCGGTGACCCGGTGTTCATCCGTGAGGCGCGCGGCCCGCACGTCGTGGACGTCAACGGTCGAGAGTACGTCGATTTGGTGTGCTCCTGGGGCCCCGCGCTGCTGGGCCACGCGCACCCCGAAGTCGTCGAGGCCGTCCGCGACGCGGCTGGGCGCGGCCTGTCCTTCGGCGCGCCTACCCAGGCCGAAGTGGAGTTGGCCGAGGCCATCCGGGCTCGGGTACCGGCGGCCGAGCAGGTGCGCTTCGTCTCCACCGGCACCGAGGCGACCATGACGGCCATTCGGCTGGCGCGCGGAACAACGGGCCGGGATGCCATCGTGAAGTTCGCGGGCTGCTACCACGGCCACTCCGACGCCTTGCTGGCGGCGGCTGGTTCCGGCGTGGCGACGCAGGGCTTGCCGGGTTCCGCCGGCGTGACGGCTGCCGCGGCGGGCGACACCATCGTCGTCGAGTACAACGACCTCGACGCCGTTACTCGTGTCTTCGAGGAGGCGGGCGACAGGATCGCCGCCGTGATCACGGAGGCCGCGCCGTGCAACATGGGCGTCGTGCCCCCGGCTGAAGGTTTCAACGCGGCCTTGCGTGAGCTCACGCGTCGCCATGGAGCGCTGTTCATCCTCGATGAGGTGCTCACCGGATTCCGGGTGGGCCCAGCTGGCTGGTTGGGTTACGAGGGTGGCTACGAGCCAGACATCATCACGTTCGGCAAGGTGGTGGGCGGCGGCATGCCGCTGGCGGCGCTTGCCGGGCGAGCCGAGATCATGCAGCTGCTCGCGCCTGTCGGCCCCGTCTATCAGGCCGGGACGCTCTCCGGGAATCCGCTGGCCACCGCCGCTGGCCTCGCCACGCTTCGGCTCGCTGACGGCGCGGTGTATGAACACGTGAACCGCCGCTCGCTGGAGCTGCAGGGTGCGCTCGCAGATGCGCTGACGGCAGCCTCCGTGCCCCACACCATCCAGACCGCCGGAAACCTGTTCTCGGTGTTCTTCCGGGACGCCCCGGTGCGCACCTATGAGGACGCCAAGGCCCAGGACGTGGATGCGTTCGCGCGATTCTTCCACGCGATGCTCGATTCTGGGGTGGCTCTCCCGCCCTCCGCCTTCGAGGCATGGTTCCTGTCGGCTGCGCATGACGACGCGGCAATGGCCCGGATCACGGACGCATTGCCCGGAGCGGCACGGGCCGCTGCGAATTCGTGAGAAGCTTGGCCTGCTAATACTTCGGAAGGATCTTTCGTGAAGCTTCGGTTGGGTACACGTGGTTCAGCATTGGCGCTGGCCCGCTCCGAGATGGTGGCCGGGCTCCTGCGCGAGCAGGGCCATGAGGTCGAGATCGTGCGGGTGGCCACGGAGGCCGTGGACACCATTCACATGGCAGAGGGCTATTCGCTCGGCGTCTTCGCACAGGAGCTGCGGCAGTCATTGCGCGACGACGAGGTGGACATCGTTCTGCACTCGGTCAAGGACATCCCGCTGACAGATCACCCAGAGGATCTGGTGCTGGGTGCCGTGCTGGCGCGGGGCGATCATCGCGACGCCTTCTGCTCCATCCACAACGTTCCGCTGGCCGCGCTCCCACGCCGATCACGCGTCGGTGTCACTTCGCTGCGGAGGCTCGCCCAGCTGCGAGCCCTGCGTCCTGATCTCACGTTCGTGGATGTCGGTGGCACGCTGCAAGATCGCCTGCGTCGCCTGGAACCAGGTGACCTCGACGGTGTCGTCGTCTCCGCGGCTGGCGTCCATTCGCTTGGCTTGGAAGACAGGGTGGCCGAGTATCTGCCCATCCTGCCTGCCCCCGGTCAGGGCGCGCTTGCCCTTGAGGTGCGCAGCGCCGACGAGGAGACGCTGTCCGCCGTCAAGGAGCTCAACGACGTTGAGACCCGCATCTGCATCGACGCGGAGCGCGCGGTGCTCACCGGGCTGAACACCACCTACCTCGCGCCCGTCGGCGCGCTGGCCTCGCGGCGCGGCATCCTCGGCCTCAAGGCCGGCATCTTCTCCATCGACGGCACCAAGCGCACGGTGCTCGAGATCGGCCTGCCGACGTCGCAGTACCACGCCCAGCGCACCGGCCACAATGTTGCTGAGGCTCTAAAGGCGCGCCGCGCAGATCGCTTCATCAGTGCCGAGGCCCTCGAACAGGTCAAGATGACCGCGGATCACGCGGATGACTCCCTGTTCGTGGAGAGCTCGGAGGATGATGACCGCATTCGGCTCCTGCTGCCCCGCCAGGAGGGGCGCCTGAGCCAGTCGCTGCGCGAGAACCAGCTCCGGGTGGACTGCGTGCAGCTGCAGGAGGCCAAGCTGTTGTCGGCTGACAACATCATCGGCGACGCCGACTGGGTGGTCATCCCGTCCGGTATGACCGTCTGGGCGGTGCGGGAACGCGGTTGGGACATCCCCGAGACCACGAAGATCGCCACCATGGGCACCACCACCAAGCGCACCGTCGAGGAGGCTGGCCGCAAGGTGGACATCAGCCCAGAAGGCACCGCCAGCTCGCAGAAGCTCGTCGACGAGTTCCCGCCCGCCGAGGGTGAGCAGCGCGTCGTGATCCTCGCGCCAGATCAGCTCTCCACCAAGCTGGAGGACGGTCTGCGCAAGAAGGGCTACCACGTGGATCGCAGCGAGATCTACACCATGGGTGACGTGGACGAGATCGATCCGGCTCTGCGTTCCCGGTGGGACGACGGCGTGTGGGATGCCGTTCTGCTGAGCCAGCCGTCGTTGGCCTACGTGTACGCCAAGACGCTCGGCCACCGGGATCACGTGAAGGTCTTGGCTTGGGACGAGGAGACGGCTGAGGCTGTCCGCAACGAGGGCGTCGAGGTGTTTGCCGTGGCGAAATCGAAGGACATCTACGGTGTCGCGGACCTTGCTCGGCAGCTGGAAAAGGCCCGCTCGGCGGGCTGAACTCCCGATTTGTAGTTCTCGTTCGGCATGCGCTAGAGTTCTTCGAGTCGCCTGAGGGTGACAGTCACGAAAGTGACACTGGGGCTATGGCGCAGTTGGTAGCGCGCTTCCATGGCATGGAAGAGGCCAGGGGTTCGAATCCCCTTAGCTCCACTCGGTAAACACCGTAGTCAACCCGCAATTGGGCGGGTGACCGGCACCGAAACAGGCGAGAGATCAGACCCCGCCGAGCACTCATGAGCACTCATGAGTCTTGGAAGGGGACTCGACATGACCGCAACCGCCGCCACCACCACCCGCCGCACCGGCCGCACCACCGCGCCCAGGACACCGGATCGGGCCCGCCCCTCAGCCTTGGGCACTGTGCGAAAACGACCCTCGGGCCGCTACTCCGCCAGCTACCGCGTCGACGGGCGCACCTACAACGCGCCGCGCACCTTCGCCACCAAGCAAGAGGCCCAGGGCTGGCTGGCCACTGAACGCGCCGACCGCCTGCGCGGCACATGGCGCGACCCCCACGACGGCGCGGTCAATCTGGCCGCCTTTCTCGACGACTGGCTCAGCTCGCGTGCCAAGCACCTAGCAGAGCGCACCGTCAATTCCTACCGGATCACCATTGACCGCTGGATCTGCGCCCGGCTCGTCGACGCCGCCGGGCACGCCGTCGAGCTCGGAGCGCTCGACCTGAGCCAGATCACCCCGGCCGTGGTGCGCAAGTGGTACGCCGTCATGGCGGCCGCCGCCACCCGGGCCGGGCTCGAGCGCGTCACCTACGTGCCCCAGGGCCACCCCGCCCGCCTCTGGGCCCAGGACAACGGCCACGACGTAGCAGACACCGGGCAGGTGCCCGCCGCGATCAAGGACGCATGGCGCGCGGCCGGATCCCCGCTACCGGCCCCACGCCGCCGCCCCTCCATGGTCAACGTCGACCCCGGCAGCGCCACCGCCGCCCGAGCGTATGCCACCTTGCACGCCGCGCTGGCCGATGCCGTCGACGACGGGCTCATGGACACCAACCCCTGCCGCCTGCGCGGCGCATCGACCCACACCCCCCAGGAACGCGGCACCTGCACCCCGGCCGAAGTCGTGGCACTGGCCCACGCCATGCCCGCCCACCTGTCGGCCGCCGTCATCGTGGCCGCCTGGTCAGCGCTGCGCTACGGGGAACTCTTCGCGTTGGCCCGCCGTCACGTCGACCTCGCGGCCGGAACCGTGCGCGTCGAGCGGGCACTCTCGGAAGGTGCTCGCAAGATGAACCGCACCAAGACCACCGGCAGCGTGCGCACCGTCCACCTGCCCGGGTTCGTCGTCGACGTGCTGCGCGACCACATGGCCACCTACACCGCCGCAGGGCCCGACGCGCTCGTGTTCACCACCACCCAGGGCCGGGCCGTGTCCACCCGCACCCTGTCACAGATCTTCAACCGAGCCCGCACCGCGATCGGCCGCCCCGAACTGCACTGGCACGACCTGCGCCACACCGGGGCCACCCTCGCCTACCGGGAAGGGGCCAGCGTCAAGGACGTGCAACGCCGCCTGGGCCACACCACCAGCCGCGCCGCCATGATCTACGCCCACGCCGCCGACGAATCCGACGCCCTCATTGCCCAGCGGCTCAACGACGCCTGGGCCGACCATGACAACATCGTGCCCATCGGCACCGCCCGCACCGCCCAGGAACGCACCGCATGAACACCGACAACCCCGCCTTGTCATGGTTTCCCGCCACCTGCCCGACGTGGTGCCAGGGCAAGCACGAGCCCGTTCTAGCCGCTCAGGACGACCCACACGGCGACCTGTGCACCTTCACCGCGCCCAGCGTCGTGCACTCCCGGGAACTCGACGACTTCGCCGTGACACTCGACGAGTTCGAGCACCATCCCGCCGCCGCCGACAACCACGCCGCCCCGGCCCCGGCCGTGTTCGTCTACCTGCCCGGCTGGCACGACACCCACGGCACAACGCCCGCCCAGCTACGCCGCTGGGCCCACGCCCTCACCCGCGCCGCCGACGCCGCCGACGCCTACCTGAAAGACCCCCAGCCATGACCACCACCGCCGCA
>JAUNUF010000156.1 GCA_030538315.1 Propionibacteriaceae bacterium | reverse complement strand
TGGGGTTATCCGCAAGTCGTTGACACGGCCCGCTTACGCGGCCTTGTCCTCGGTTGAAGTTTCAATCAGTTGATGTTCGTAGTTGACGGGGGACTTGTAGCCGATAGACGAGTGTCGCCGGCGACGGTTGTAGACGACCTCGATCCACCGTGCGACGGCGGTGCGGGCCTGAGCCCGGGTGGGCCAGGTCGAGCGGTGGTAGAACTCGGTCTTCAAGGTGGCGAAGAACGACTCGGCCATCGCGTTGTCGAAGCATACCCCGGTGCGTCCCATCGACTGATCGACCTTGAGCTCCTGGCAGGCTTGGTGCAGCTGGGTCGAGGTGTATTGCGTGCCGTGATCGGCGTGGAAGACGACGTTGTCCGGCAAATGCCCGCGCAGGGTGTGAGCGGTACGCAGTGCCCGTTCGGCTAGATCGGCTGATTGGTGGGAATCCATCGCCCAGCCCAGTACCCGCCGTGAGCAGGCGTCGCGGACCACGCACAGGTAGAGCCAGCCTTCTGCGGTGCGCAGGTAGGTGATGTCAGAGATCCATACCCGGTTGAGTTCGCCGGTGTCCCATCGGCGTTTCACCAGATCAGGGATCCGGTGGGTCGGGGTCCCCGGGATCGTGGTGACCGGGGTGAACATCCGCGGCGAAATCCCTTCCAGGCCTTGTCGGCGCATGGAGGCTGCCACCGTCTTCACGTTCACCGGCAGGCCCTCGTCGTGGAGATCAGCGGTGATCCGCGGCGCGCCGTAAACCTCATCGGATGCCTGAT
Organism: Propionibacteriaceae bacterium; assembly: GCA_030538315.1. GTDB lineage: Bacteria > Actinomycetota > Actinomycetes > Propionibacteriales > Propionibacteriaceae > Arachnia. The sequence continues at coordinate 1,947 of JAUNUF010000156.1, read as the reverse complement.
AGCTGGACCGGACGGCCTGATCGATCTGTTCGCGGCGTTGAGCCTGCGGGCCAGGATCAGCGTCCCGGCGACGGGCCCACCGGTAGTAGCCCTGCCGGGAGACCCGCAACAACCGCGCCATCCGCGAGATCTCGAAGTTCGCCTTCTCCAACGCCATCAGTTCGAACCGTTCGACCGTGGTGGCTTCGACGCGAAGAAGGCAGCTGCTTTTCCCAGGAACTCGTTATCCTTGCGCAGTTCGTCGACCTCCCGGCGAAGCCGCTTCAACTCAGCCCGTTCATCAACGGTGAGGTCGCCGACCGGTTCCCCGGCCTGCCGGTCACGCTCCAGCTGGACCCAGCGGCCCAACATTTGCGCACCGACCCCCAACTCCTCGGCCACGTGCGCGATCGGACGACCAGACTCGATCACCCGCCGAGCAGCCTCCACCCGATACTCCGGCGTATACGTCCGGCGCCTCTTCCCACTACCTGCTGCCATCAGGCACCCTTCCGCGGTTCTCATCCCGCTATCTCAGGTGTCAACGAAGTCAGGGTAAGCCCAGCATCCAGTTTCCGATGGGAGGGTTGCGCTCGGGGCCTCGCGGGCCAGAGTTTTCCACAGATTCAGGGGTGAGCTACCAATGCCCTCACAGAACGGCTCGAATGGGGCCATGCCCCCATTGACCGGGGTCATGGCGTCGCAGCTAGGTGTTGGACGCCGCCAATTGTCCTCGCAGTCGTATCGTCGGCTCTTTCGCGGTGTCTACTTGCCCGCATCCGAGCCGCTGACCCTTGCCTCCTGGGTTGCGGGTGCGCGGCTGATCCTGCCTCCCGATGCCGCGCCGGTCGCGCTCACCGCTTTGCAGTTGGCGGGGCTGGATCTCGGGCCGGTTCTGCCGTTGCAGTTTGCGACCGCGTCGCAGTTGCGCAGTGAGCGTCCTGAACTGGTGCTTCACCGATTCACGCCGACCGCCCGCTCGCTGGTGGACGAGTGGGCTGCGCACGGGCAGTCGACATCGCTGCTGGACGCGGTCACCGTGGCCGATCGTCTGATGCATCTGCGGCTTGTGAGCCCAGCCAGCGTGGCCGAGTTGCGTGACCACCCGCGTTCGGCGGTACGACAGGCGGCACTATTGGCCCGTCCGGGCGCGGAATCCGTCCGTGAAACCCGGATGAGGCTCTGCCTGACGCTGGCCGGACTTCCGGAGCCCGAACGGCAGGTAGAGATTTACGACGCCAACGGATTCGTCGGGCGCTTCGACATGGCCTACCCCGAATGGAAGATCCTCATCGAGTACGAGGGCGACCAGCACCGAACGGATCCCGATCAATGGAGCCGAGACATCGTCCGGCATGAGAGGGCGCGGGCCTTGGGGTACGTGGTCATCCGAATAACAGCTGACCTGTTTCGTGACCCCTGGTCGCAGGTGCTCCGAGTCGAGAAGGCGCTGGCCGTGGCTGGCTACTCAGGCAAAGCGGCGTCGCGAAGCGCACTCTGGGCGGCAACCTTCATGCCCGTCAAGGTGCAGCGGCGACGATAGGGCGTGCGGAAGTCTCCAAGTGGAGGGTTTGGTACGCATTTCGGGCGTCCAGGCGTACCGAAGTCTCCACTCGGAGGGTTGCGCACGGCATGGGCCGGACGAGGGTGGGGCACTTCCGCATACGGGGATGCGAGAGATGCCCACGCGGGAAGCCAACGAGCGCGCGCCATCCGGTCGGACGCGCGCCCCAGCGTCCAGACTCAGTGCGACTCGCGCCCCACGCCGGAACCGGACGACCCGACGAGGAAGTCGAGGTCCGCGCCCGTATCGGCCTGCAGCACGTGATCGATGTACAGCCGCTCGTACCCGCGCTTCGGCGCTGCGAATGTCGACGCCGCGCTGGCCAATACCTCGCGGGCGTTCAGCTCGTCGTCGTCCATGTCGACGCGCAGGCTGCGGTTCGGCACATCCAGGACGATGTTGTC
>JAUNUF010000155.1 GCA_030538315.1 Propionibacteriaceae bacterium | reverse complement strand
CGCGAGCTTCAGGGTCATCCTCGCCCCGAACTGTCACGCACAAGCCAAATCGATCGAGTAGTTGTGGGCGCAGCTCTCCCTCTTCTGGGTTCATGGTGCCGACCAGCGCAAATCGGGCAGGATGCCACACGCTGATACCCTCACGCTCCACCGTGTTGACCCCCATGGCCGCTGAATCGAGGAGCAGATCAACCAAGTGATCATCAAGCAGGTTGACCTCATCGACATACAGAATGCCGCGGTGGGCAGCGGCCAGCAATCCGGGCTGAAAATGCCGCTGGCCTTTCGTCAGCGCCTTCTCTAGGTCTAGCGTGCCGACAAGTCGGTCTTCCGTGGCGCCGACAGGCAACTCCACCACGGGCGTGCGGACGTCGGCGACCTCGCCCGGCTCAGCCGGCAAGCCGAGCATCGCCGCGCTTTCGACGTATTCGTCCGGGCTGAGGTGGAGAGCATTGCCGAGCACCTCGGCACGCGCAGGCATGAGAACTGCGAGGCCGCGCACTGCAGTTGACTTGCCCGTGCCCTTCTCGCCCCGAATGAGGATGCCAGACAACTCGGGGATGAGGGCAGCCATGATGAGGCCGAGCTTCATGTCGTCCTGGCCAACGATGGCGGCGAATGGGTAAATGGGGCGTTGCATGGTGTCTCCTACTGGCCGAGTGTCATCGTCGAATGGTTGCGGGCAAGATTGATGAGATCTTCAGCCCGAAGGTTGTCGAGTGTGTAAAGCGGCGCGTTGAGCGCTGTGGCAAGTTCATCCGCCTTGCCCAGTTTGAGACCTCTGGGCTCCTCGGTATCGACCACAATCCAAGTCACACGCCGGTCGTCACCTAGGCGCCGGGCAATGTGGACGGCCGTGGTGAATGCCTTCCGCGAGACTGCGCCGTCCAAATCAACGTTGGCGCGTCCGTCGGTGATCAGAACGACCAGAGGGCGCAGACTGGGGTCTTTTGCCAGCAGCGTGGACAGGTTCTGTTGCGCCTCGATGAGACCGGCCGCCAACGGTGTACGACCCCCTACTGGAAGCTCGCGCAGCTTGCGATCAGCCAGGTCAACCGATGCTGTTGGTGGCAGAACGGTATGTGCTTGATCGCCACGGAAAGTGATCATCGCCACGCGGTCGCGCTTCACATAGGCATCCAGCAGCAGGCTAAGAATCGCCGTCTTGCTAGCGACCATGCGCCCGCGAGCCCCCATGGAACCCGACGCATCGACTAGGAAGAGCACGGCCGAGGAGATCTTGGTGACCCGCTTCTTGGCGCGCCAATCGGAACGTTCTATGAGGATGGCCAAGTCAGCACGCGCGTCGCCCTCGCGCCTAGCCCTAGCGCGACGCTCGGTTTGGTGAGGAGCTGCCGCACGCACCATGGCGTCGAGCGCCAAATCGAAGGGCTGATCAGTGCTGATTGCAGACACGTAGCGCCCACGACGATCAGAGCTGCGGGTGGTTTGTCGACCACCCGACCCGCTGCGGGCAACGCGATCCTTGTTGATGTGCACCTGTTGCACCTTGAATGGCTCACCGAGGCCTGCCACCAGGTCATCGTCGGAGGTTGGTTCGGCCTCTGGTGGGGGTTGTTGGTGTGGGGCGTCTGACGCATCCTCATCATGGTCAGGGGCGGCATCGCCATCATCTGGCCCCTCACCGGCATGCTCCGGCGTCGGCTCATCAGCGGAATCGGGGGCGGGCGGTGGTGGAGGCGGACTGGCCGGTGGGTGCGGCACATGGTCTCGACGCCGATGGAGAAGAACGAACTCTACAACATCCAGCACATCGTCATCGGTCGCGCTGGAGCGCCCACGCCAGGCTGCGAGTGCCCGGGCGGCTTCGGTCAGCACGAGATCGGCGCGGTGACCAGCCACCCCAGCCTGCCTACAGATCGCCACACCCAACTCAAGGACCGCGCGGGGCACCCGCACGGCGCTCAACCGCTCCCGCGCCGTCTGCAGCCTCTCAGCATAGGCTTGCTGGCTTGGCGCCCAACGCCGCAGGAAGGCTTGCCTGTCAGCGGCGAACTCGCGATTGCGCCCCATGATTTCGGCGCGCATTTCGGGGTCGACTTCGCCCACGACGTCGACTGCCAAACCGAAACGATCGAGCAGTTGGGGCCGCAGCGCGCCCTCCTCAGGGTTCATCGTGCCAATTAGCGAGAACACCGAAGGGTGAGTCGCGCTCAGGCCTTCACGTTCAAAGGTGTTGACGCCGCTCGCAGCAGCATCCAGGACAACGTCAACGAGATGATCATCAAGGAGGTTGACCTCATCGATGTAGAGAATGCCGCCATGCACATCGGCTAGCAAGCCCGGAGCGAACACTGGTCGGCCCTGCATCAGGGTCTGTTCCAGATCTGTTCCGCCGACCACCCGATCCTCGGTGGCGCCCAGACTCAACGTCCGAAATGGCGCAGACCCCAGTACGGCTGCCAGCCCACGGGCGAGCGTCGACTTGGCGGTTCCCCGCTCGCCGCGCAGGACGACACCGCCGACGCGCCGGTTGATCGCCACCAGCGTCAGGGCTAGTCGAACCGCATCCTGCCCGACGATGGCGGTGAACGGGAAGGAATCTGGAGGTGCGCTCACCCTCATGTCAGACCTTCCAACCCAGTAATGCCCAACGGTCTCAGGTCGACGTCAACGGCGGAGTTCGCCGACGATTGGGCCGCCCCACCCCGTTCGACGGACCCCTCTACTTCGCCCTCAATCTCGAGGAAGAGGCCAACCAGTTCCGCTCGCAGATCGGGGTCGGCATCCCACAGTTCACGCTGGGCTGCCTCCAACAGCTTGTCGACGATGT
>JAUNUF010000154.1:1328-2800 GCA_030538315.1 Propionibacteriaceae bacterium | reverse complement strand
CCCCGATCGTGACGACGGCGGCGATGTCGGTGAGCGCGGCGAGGAACGACGTCGCGGCTCCGACGGCCGGGCCCGGGAAGGTGCGAATCAGCGCTTGATAGGGGGTGAAGCCCGCGTACAGCGTGTAGGCGATGGGGGCGGCGAGGACGAGGAGTCCGGCGATGGCGAGGACGGCGAACAGCACCCGCCTGTGTGCGCTGGTTGCCTGCACGGCGCTCCCTTCAAGGCCACCGCCCGGTCGTCGGGCTCGAGCCGCAGTAGCCGAGTCTAGTCGCCGGGTCTGGGGCGCTTGAATTCGGTTCAGCTGACGTCCGGGGCAGGCTCGGGGATCGTGAGTGCTCTGGATCTGGTGCTGCTGACGCTGGCCGTGTTCGCCGGCGTGTCAGCCCAGCGACTCACCGGGCTCGGGTTCGCGCTCGTCTCCGCGCCGTTGCTCACCCTGATTCTGGGAACGATGACGGGCGTCACGCTCATGCAGGTGCTGGGCATCGTCGTCTCTGCGGTGATCCTGCCGAGCGTGTGGCGCGACGTCGAGTGGCGCGTGCTGCCGTGGCTGCTGGTGCCCGCCTGGGTGGGGATCGTGCCGGGGTTGCTCGTGGTGCGGTCGCTGCCGGTGGCGGCGATGGAGGTGGCCATCGGCGTCCTGGTGATCGTGGCTTTGGTGGCGGTGATCCTGTCGGAGCGGGCGCGCGTGTTCAAAGGCCGCCGTGGCGCAGTTGCGGCGGGCTTCCTGTCCGGCTTCATGAATGCGACGGCGAGCGTCGGTGGGCCGGCAATGGTGCTGTACAAGGTGTCGAGGCGGTGGGCGCAGGCGCCGTTCGTGGCGACGATCCAGGTGTTCTTCATCGCGATGTCGATGGTGACGGTGACGGCCCGCGGGTGGCCTGACCTTGCCCCTACCGGGTGGGCGGTCAGCCTTGCGGCGATCGTCGTCGGAATGGTGGCCGGGCATCGGCTGGCGAAGGTGGTGCCGGAGCGGGTGGCGCGCAACTTGACTGTTGGTGTCGCGTTGATGGGTGCCGTCGTGATCGTGATCAAGGGAATGATGGCGCTCCTCAGCGGCTCCTGAACCCGGCAGCCGCGCCGGGTCGAAGGGCCGTCCGCTTCTAGGATGGGCGCATGAGCAAGGGCATCGGCAGGTTCGTCAGGGCGGAGGCGGAGGCTGCCTACGCGCGCACCTACGAGGACGCCCGGGCGCTGTGGCCCGCGCACGAGGTGCATCGCGTCGACACCACGTACGGCACCGCCCAAGCCCTGACGCTCGGCGGCGGCGACCAGACCCCCGTCGTGCTCCTGCACGGGCTGAGCTGCACCGCCTTGATGTGGCGACCCAACGTCGAAGCGCTGGCCGTGGACCGACCGGTGATCGCCTTGGATTGCCTCGCCGACTGCGGCGGCGGCAAGCAAACCGCCCCCATCCCCAACCTGCCCGCGCTTGCCGACTCCGTCGTCCAGACGCTGGCCGGCCTCGG
>JAUNUF010000154.1:0-1318 GCA_030538315.1 Propionibacteriaceae bacterium | reverse complement strand
CGCTGCTGGGGTGGCGTTGCAGACGCCCGACCTCGTCGCGTCGCTCACGCTGATGGAGCCCGCGATGACGCTGCATCGCATCCGGCTGGCCTACTTCGGCGGACTGTTGGCGAGTTTCGTGCGGAAGTCGCCTCAGCGGTGGAACTTCCTGTTCGAGCGACCTGCCCCCGAGGAACTGATCGCGCTCGCCGACGCCAGCCGCACCTTCCGCCCGGCCGCGCCCCTGCCGACGCTCTTCTCCGACGACGAACTCGCCCGCCTCGCGATGCCGCTGCAGGTGATCCTGGCGGGGCGGTCGACGACGTCGAACCCCGATCGGGTGCGCGACCGCCTGTCGATCCACCACCGGGACGCGCCGGTGCATGTGATCCCGACGGCGGGGCACATGGTGTCGGTGGATGCTCCGGTCGACGTCAACCGGCTGCTGGCCGACTGGCTGCGCACCGTCTGACCGAACACGAACGCTGTCCATCTCGCACGGCATGCGCATATCCGCACGCCGCGCCGAATGGACACTGTTGTGTACGCAGCCTCAGTAGCAGTCCCAGTTGAACTGGACCTTGCTGAAGTCGCGCTGTGCGAGGTCGTCGGGGTGGATGAACCAGTTCGCCACGCCCGAGTCGCCCCACATGAGCCCCTCGCCCGTGTCGATCTGCGCCAACAGGATCCGCTCGTCGCCCGATTCGCGCGGGTCTTCCTGCGTGAAGAACGGATACCCGCCGAGCTTGTCGCCGTCGCCCTTCACCTCGGGGAGCGGGACGAGGTGGGCATCCATCGTCGGGTCGACCCGGTAGCCCTCCGCGACTGCCAAGCTCAGGTAGGCCGAGCGGGCCGCGTCCAATGCCGCGCCTTCGCCGACGTTGCGTTCCCAGTGCGTCCACCGCTGGCCGGGGGCGCCGTCGCGCACGATCACCCAGCCCCACGGCACGGTGTGGATGGTGCGGTAGGCGTCGCTCTTGCGCAGGAACACGCGCGGGCCGGGGCTGGTCAACTCGAAGAGACCGCGGTCGCCGCGGCTGATGGATTCGGCCGTCGCGGTGCCGCGCAGCGTGATGCCGACCATCGGCTGATCGAGCGGCCCGTGGTAGTTGGTCTGCTTGTCGAGCAGAGGCATGGAGCCGACCGACGGCGCGCTCGCATCAGGCAGGTAGCGCACCAGCGATCCTCCCTCGGAGTCGAGGCCGAAGATGTCGTCGGTGCCGATGAACAGTTGCAGGATGCCCGTCTCGGGGAAACCTTCCAAGGTAGGGAGTTCGTCGAAGTTGAACTGCCCGATCAACTGCATGGGGCCGTTGGCCGACTGGGGGAACTCGACGCC
>JAUNUF010000153.1 GCA_030538315.1 Propionibacteriaceae bacterium | reverse complement strand
GACACGGCCATGGGGAAGAGATAGGTGGAGCGGAAGAAGCCCTCGCCCGTGACGCCCTTCTCCAGGAGGATGGCCCAGATGAGGCCGAACAGCATGGTGCCGCCCACGAAGACGAGGGTGAGCACCAGCAGGTTCCACAGCGACGCCTGGTAGCGGTCGTCCGCCAGCAGAGCGGTGTAGTTCTCGATGCCGCCGGGAGCCACAACGCGCTCGTTGCCGGCGAAGGTCTTGGAGGAGACCCGGCCGAACGAGGTCGCGATGTTCTGGCCGATGAGGCCGTAGACGAACACCAGCACCAGCAGAATCGACGGGACCACCATCAGGAGGCCCTGCCACTTCTTAAACATTCAGTTACCTTCCCATGGGGAAAGGTCCCTGGACGCTGACGCGCCCAGGGACCCTACCGATAGTTTGCTGAGGGATCAGCGGAAGTTCTCGGCAGCCTTCGCGAGCGCGTCGACGAAAGCGGCCTCATCCTTGTTGGTCCAGAAGCCGGAGACGGCAGCCTGGATCTCGCCCTTCCAGGCGTTGGAGGTGGCAGCACCGTGAGCGATCGACGAGGCGATCTTGTCGTTCTTGAACGACTCCATGGCGCTCTGCTGGTACGGCGGGAAGTCGTCGACCGAGACGTCGGTGCGAGCCGGGATCGAACCCTTGGCCAGGTTGAAGTCCTTCTGGCCCTCGGCGGAACCGACGAGGCGCAGCCAGTCCTTGGCGCCCTCAGTGTTGGGTGCGCCCTTGGGGAGGGTGAAGGAGTCAGCCAGGAAGAGGAAGGTGCCGTCCGTGCCGGGGGTCGGCCAGTAGAGGTAGTCCTCGCCGTCGACCTTGCCCTTCTCGTTGAACTGGGCAACGGCCCAGTCACCCATGACGTTGTAGGCGGCCTTGCCGTCGATCACCATGTCGGTGGCCTGCGGCCAGTCGTCAGCACCACCGGTGTTGGCGAAGGAGAGGAGCTTGGCGTACTTCGACACCGCGCTGGCGACCTTGGCGTCCTTCCAGTCGCCATCGGCGAAGAGGGCGTTGTAGGCGTCGGTGCCCAGCTCAGCGAGCAGGACGGACTCGAAGAAGTGGACCTGGGTCCAGGGGGCGGTGCCGATGGCGAGCGGCGTCTCGACGCCAGCGGCCTTCAGCTTGTCCATGTCGGCGATCCATGCGTCGAGATCGGCAGGAGCGTCGTGGCTCACGCCAGCCTTGTCCAGCACCTCAGGGTTGACCCACGCGACGTTGGAGCGGTGCACGTTGGACGGGATCGAGAAGATGTCGCCGTCGACCGAGATGAGGTCGAGGAGGTTCTGCGGGAACACGTTGGCGCCGCCCAGCTCGTCCATCACGTCGTTGACGGGGACGATCTGCTCAGCCTGGATGTAGTCGAACAGCTCAGCACCGGCGTGGCCCTGGAAGGAATCCGGCGGGTTGTTGTTCTGGAGATCGGCTTCGAGCTTGGCCTGGGCGTTGGAGCCAGCGCCGCCGGCGACGGCCAGGTTGACGAAGTTGTCATTGGGGAAGGTCTCCTTGAAACGCTTCTCGAGCGCCTCGAGGCCAACCTTCTCGGAGCCCTCGGCCCACCAGGTGAACACGCCGACGTCGCCGCCAGCGCCACCCTCGGTGCCCTGTGCCGCGGTGGTTTCGCCGCCGGCGGGGGTGTCATTGGTCGTGGGGGCGGTGTCGGAGCCGCAGGCGGAAAGCGCCAGCAGGCTGGCGAGGCCAGCCGCGATGAGTGCCTTGAATCGCATCAAACAAACCTTCCTTGGTTGTCTTGTGTCCGCTGGGGCGATCGTCGCCGCCAGAGGTTATGGCAGCGTTAGCATTACACACCGGCGCGCGAGAGTTAAGCATCTGACACCAACGGTGATCGAACCGTTACCTAATGCGCGCGAGTTTCGCTCATTTCAACCGTCACAACGTTTCACAACGCTCATTTGTTGCTCGCCACTCGTAATTGCTTGGCGCCAGAAACGCCAAAGGGCGGGAGAATCGCTCATTGCGATCTCCCGCCCTTCAAGCGGTGTGGGATGGTCAGCGAATTTCGCCGAAATCCATCTCGTCGAGCGGCACGGCCGGGCCCACCACATCAGAGCCGAACGCGTAATCGTACGGGTCGTAGCTCATGGTGTAGGCGCTGGCGCGGGCCTCTTCGGTGGGCTCCACCCGGATGTTGCGGTAACGATCGAGGCCGGTACCCGCCGGGATGAGCTTGCCGAGGATGACGTTCTCCTTGAGGCCGAGCAGCTGATCGCTCTTGCCCTGGATGGCGGCATCCGTGAGCACCTTGGTGGTCTCCTGGAACGACGCGGCGGACAGCCACGACTCCGTCGCCAGCGAGGCCTTGGTGATACCCATCAGCACCGGGCGACCCTCGGCGGGCTTGCCACCCTCCGCGAGCGCCTGACGGTTGGCCGCCTCGTAGGAGGGACGGTCCACGAGCTCGCCCGGCATCATCGTCGTGTCACCGGAATCGATGACCGTGACGCGACGCAGCATCTGCCGGATGATGATCTCGATGTGCTTGTCGTGGATGGGGGCACCCTGCGTGCGGTACACGCGCTGAACCTCTTCCACCAGGTGCTCCTGCACCTTGCGGAGGCCACGCACGCGCAGCACGTCCTGCGGATCCACCTGGCCGGCGGTCAACTGCTGACCGATGGTCACGCGGACGCCGTCCTGGATGTGGATGCGCTGACCGGTGCTGTCCTCGAACTCGAGACGGGTACGGCGGGCCACGGGGTACTCGAGGTCTTCGCCACCGTCGTCGCGCACGATGATGATCTTGCGCGAACGGTCGCCGTCCTCGATGCGCACGA
>JAUNUF010000038.1 GCA_030538315.1 Propionibacteriaceae bacterium | reverse complement strand
GTGGGCGATGGCGGTTTCGAACCGCCGACCTCTTCGGTGTGAACGAAGCGCGCTACCACTGCGCCAATCGCCCTAGCGGAGAGTTACTTTAGCGGATCGGTTTCGTGAATGCGAACTGAGCGTGCGGGGGAGCGTGATTTGCTCTTTGCGGAAACCATGGTCTAATGTTCTCTACGCGCCGAACGCAGCAGCCCACTGGGGAAGCAGCAGGAATCGCAAGGCGGACGTAGCTCAGTTGGTAGAGCATCACCTTGCCAAGGTGAGGGTCGCGAGTTCGAATCTCGTCGTCCGCTCGGAGATAGTCTCTCCCAAACCCAAGTGGGGAGGGTAAACCTCCACCCGGTGGAGTGGCCGAGAGGCGAGGCAACGGACTGCAAATCCGTGTACACGGGTTCAAATCCCGTCTCCACCTCGGGCGGTTGGCGCAGTGGTAGCGCGCTTCCTTGACACGGAAGAGGTCGCCAGTTCAAACCTGGCATCGCCCACCGAGATAGAAAACACCCGGCAGCATCGCCGGGTGTTTCTCTTTTCAGTCGATTGCTGGCCTGCGCTTGAACAGGCGGGCCTTGCGCAGGCTGCCCAGCATCTTGCGCACCGCCTTGCGGCTATCGACGTAGGAATCCTGGTAGTCGAAGATGGGCAGGCGCCAGCGGAAGCGGATGGCGAGCATGCGCAGCACGAAACCAACCACGAGAGTGATGGCGATCGCCAGCTGTTCGACGACGCCGAACTTGAGCAGCCCCACAAACAGCAGTGCGGCGATGACGGAGACGGAGGCGTAGAGCTCCTCGCGGAACACGAGCGGAATGCGATCACAGAGCAGGTCGCGCATGATGCCGCCCGCGACCCCCGTGACCACGGCGCCAACCACGGCGATGATGATGCCGAGCTCCATCTGGAGGGCCAACTGGGCGCCGAGGATCGAGAAGACGACGAGCCCCAGGCCGTCGAGCACGAGGAAGATCTGGCGGAAGTACTTCATGATTCCGGCCACGGAGATGGTCACGATGGCGGCCACGATCACGAGCAACACGTACTCGGGGTCTCGAATCCAGACGAGGGGGTAGTGGCCGAACAGCATGTCGCGGATCGAGCCTCCACCCAGCGCAGTGACCAGGGCGATCATGATCACCCCGAAGAGGTCCATCCGCTCGCGGCCTGCGGCCAGTGCACCCGTCATGCCTTCGGCCGTGATGCCGATGGCCCAGAGAACTGTGAGCACCTCACTCCTTCCATGCACCGCCAATGATGCCTCACCTCAGGCCAGAGCTTGGATGACCCTCTGCGCCACCGTCGCCACTAGTCTTGCCCACGTGCACGTGCCTGACCATTTCCGACTCCCCGACGATCGCCTTCATGAGTTCTTGAGCACGGTGCGCCCGGGCAACCTCGTGACGGTGCACGAGGACGGGCCCCTGGCCACCTTCGTGCCGATCCACCTCGAAGAGCGGGAGGGCGAGCGCCACCTGGTAACGCACCTGGTGCGCAACAACCCCCAAGTGCGCACGCCTGTCACCGGGCCGGGAATGGTGATCATCGACATCGCCGACGCCTACATCTCGCCCCTCTGGTACGCCACGAACGACCAGCTTCCCAACGTGCCCACCTGGGACTACATCACCATCCACGCTTGGGGGACAGTGAAGATCGACCTCGAGCCGACGGCGGCGCTCAGGGCTGCCCGGGAACTGACCAGCCGCATGGAACCCGGTGACGTGCTGGAGAAGGTGGGCGACCACAAGCTGGGGCTCATGTCGCGTGCCATCGTCGCCGTGGAACTCACGGTGGAGCGTCTCGTGGGCAAGGCCAAGATGAGCCAGAACCGGCACCCAGACGACATCCGCGCGCTCATCGAACGGCTCGACGGCAGCGCGGCACCGGAGATCACAAACTATTTGCGTGAGGTGAGCCTCCCACACGCCGAGAAGCGTTTCGGCACCATCGAACGTCTCCAGACGCGCGGCCGCCCGGTTGCGGCTCATGGGACAATTGATCCCGCAGACAAGGGGTGACTGATGGGCGCACAGGAGCGCACACTGGCGCAGCAGGCAAGCCGCCTGCGGCTCAGGGTGCAGGAGTTGATCGACGGCGTGACCGCCGCCGAGGAAGAGTTCGCGCCGCACCTCTTCGCGGTACGGCCTGAGCACCGCCTCAGCGCCATCAACCTCGTCCACTACGTGTGGCTGCGTGGCCGCGACATCAGAGACCTGCAGGCTGATCTGGCAGAACTCGGCCTTTCCTCCCTCGGAAGGCTCGAATCCCGGGTGCTTCCCACCCTGCTCACCCTGAACCGGACTCTTTCCGTGATGGCTGGGGAAGGAAGCGGGGATCAACCCTGGATCACGGAAATGCCGATCGGCCCGGCGCTGCTCGAACGCAACGCCACTGAGATGCTCGGTGCCCAGGCTGAGGACAGGGCGTCCAGGATCATGGTCACCTTTCCCTCTGCGGCGGCCACCGATCCTGGCCTCGTGCGCGAGATGGTGGAGGCGGGCATGGACATTGCGCGCGTCAACTGCGCGCATGACGGACCAGCGGAGTGGGAGGCGATGATCAACAACCTCCGGGCAGCTGGGGGTGGGCACTGCCTCGTGGCGATGGATCTCGCCGGCCCCAAACTGCGCACGGGCCCCGTTGCAGCTGGCCCCCAGGTGGTCAAGGTGCGGCCCCACCGGGACGAATCGGGCACGGTGGTTGACCCCGCCGTCGTCATGCTCGTGGGGCACCCCGTCGATGACGAGGCGGCGTTCCCGCTGCGCATCCCGGTGGCGGACGCCAGCTGGCTCGGGGAGCGGCGGATCGGGGAGAAGCTCCGCTTCACGGACGCCAGGGGAGCGAAACGCACGCTCGTGGTGACGGATCTCGTCGTCGATGATCGCGGGGAGCCGGCCGTGATCGCTGAACTGGCGAGGACGGCGTACTTCACGCCCGGGCTCCGCCTCGCCCCAGGCGGCGACGCAACCCCGGGCCACGTCGGGCAGTTGCCCACACGCAGCGGCTTCCACCTCATCCGTGCCGGGGAACACATCATTCTGACCCGCTCGCTGGACCCAGCCCAACCCACGCCCGGTGGCCCGCACCGCATCGGTTGCACCCTGGAGCAGGTCTTCCAGGACGCCAGGCCCGGGGAACGTATCCACTTCGACGACGGCAAGATCCACGGCGTCATCACAGCCGTCAACACTGACCGCATCGACGTCACCGTCGAGAGCGCAGGCGTCGACGGCGTGAAGCTCCGCGCGGAGAAGGGCATCAACCTGCCCGACACGCATCTCGACATGCCTGCACTGACAGACGAGGACATCGCGGCGCTCCCGTTCGTGGTGGAACACGCCGACATGGTCAACTACTCGTTTGTCCGCGACGAGCGTGACGTCGCGGATCTGCTCGACCGGGTCAAGACGCTGGGCAGGGACGACCTCGCCGTCGTGCTCAAGATCGAGACCGTCGAGGCCTTCCAGAACCTGCCTCAAATGTTGCTGGAGGCCATGCGCTGGCGTGAGGTCGGAGTGATGATCGCCCGGGGCGACCTCGCCGTCGAGGCCGGTTTCGAACGGCTGGCAGAAGTGCAGGAGGAGATCCTCTGGCTCTGTGAGGCTGCCCACGTCCCCGTCATCTGGGCCACCCAGGTGCTCGAATCCCTCGCGAAGGAGGGTCTGGCCACCCGCGCCGAGGTCACGGATGCGGCCATGAGCATGCGCGCCGAATGCGTGATGCTGAACAAGGGCCCCTTCATCGTGGAGGCCATCAGATTCCTCCACGATGTGCTCGAGCGCATGCAGGATCACGTGTCGAAGAAGCAGACCCTTCTACGGAGGCTGCGCTCATGGGATCTCCAGGCTTGGGCTGAGCAGCAGTAGCGCCGAAGGGGGCCAGTAGAGTTCGCCTGTGCGTCGCCCTGTTGTACTGGTACTGATCGCGATCGCGTCCGTGCAGTTCGGCGCCGCGATCGCCAAGTCCATCTTCGACTCGGCGCATCCGGTCACGCTCGCCTTCCTGCGGGCCTTCATCGCGGCGCTGATCTTCCTCGCGATTTCCCGCCCGCGGCTCAGGGGCCGCACAGGGCGCGATTGGCTCCTCGTCATCGCCTATGGCCTGTCTCTTTCCGGCATGAACATGCTGATCTACCTCAGCTTCCAGCGGATTCCCATCGGCTTGGCCGTGACCCTTGAGTTCGTGGGGCCGCTGGCGCTGGCCGTGCTCGGTTCCCGACGGCTGATCGACCTGGTTTGGGTATGCCTGGCCGCCGCGGGGGTCGTCATTCTGGGTGTCGGCCCCTCGGAACTGGACATCCCCGGCGTGCTGCTCGCCTTGGGCGCCGGCGCACTCTGGGCGTGCTACATCGCGCTGGCTGGCCCCATCGGGCGCCGCTGGGAAGGCATGAGCGGGCTCGTCGTCGGCTCCTTCATCGGGGCGGCTGCGCTGGCGGTGCCTGGCTCCTTGGTGGCCGACGGTGCCTTCACCCACCTCACGGTGCTGGGTGTCATGGCAGCGGTGGCGCTCCTGAGCACCGTCATCCCCTACGCATTGGAGCTCCAGGCCCGCCGGAGCATGAAGGCTGCCACGTTCTCGATCCTCATGAGCCTGGAGCCCGCGGCCGCCGCACTCTTCGCCTGGATCGTGCTGGGGGAGTGGCTGCAATGGCCCGAATGGGTCGCCATGGCCTGCGTCGTGATCGCCTCCATCGGCGCCATCCGCAGCGCCCCAACTACCGTCTCACCCCCGCAAGCGGCACAATGGGGTCGTCACACCGACCACGCCTAGACACAGGAGCATTCCCATGAGTGGAGTCATCACCGTCCACCGCAACGGCCAAGCCGACCGGGTGGAGTTGACTGCCACGACCACAGGGCTTGACCTGTTCGGCGAAGACCGCACCGTCGTCGCCATGCGCGTTGCGGGGGAGGCACTCGATCTCTTCCGCGAACTGAACGACGGCGACGAGGTGGAGCCCATCCTGATCGACAGCCCCGAGGGCCTCTCGATCCTGCGCCACTCCTGCGGCCACGTGACCGCGCAGGCGCTCCAGGAGCTTCACGCCGACGCGAAGCTGGGCATCGGCCCGCCGATCACCGACGGCTTCTACTACGACTTCCAGGTGGACCCGCTCACCCCTGAGGATCTGAAGGCCATCGAGAAGAAGATGGGTCAGATCGTCAAGGCGCGCCAACGCTTCGTGCGCCGCGTCGTGTCCGACGACGAGGCCCGTGCCGAGCTCGCCAACGAGCCCTTCAAGCTGGAATTGGTGGAGGCCAAGGGCAGCGCCTCGGACGACGACGGCTCATCCGTCGAAGTGGGTGCAGGCGAGCTGACCATCTACGACAACGTCAACCGCGACGGGTCCGTCGCCTGGAAGGACCTGTGCCGCGGCCCCCATATCCCGCACACCGGCTACCTCGGCAACGGGTGGGCGCTCACCCGCACCTCGGCCGCGTACTGGCGAGGCGACCAGCGCAACGCTGGCCTCCAGCGCGTCTACGGCACCGCATGGCCCTCCAAGGAGGATCTGCAGGCCTACAAGACCCGCCTCGAGGAGGCCGCCAAGCGCGACCACCGCAAGTTGGGCACCGAACTTGATCTGTTCAGCTTCCACGAGATCGTGGGCTCCGGCCTGCCGCTGTTCCATCCGCGCGGTGGCGTCATCAAGCGCGAGATGGAAGATTACGTGCGCGCCCGCCACATCGAGGAGGGCTTTGACTACGTCGGCACCCCGCACATCGCCAAGGAGGAGCTCTTCTACACCTCCGGGCACCTCCCGTACTACGCAGACGGCATGTTCCCGCCGCTGCTGGAGGATGCGGAGCGCGACGAGCAGGGCAACGTGGTCAAGGGCGGGCAGGCATACCGCCTGAAGGCCATGAACTGCCCCATGCACAACCTGATCTTCTCCTCGCGCGGTCGCTCCTACCGCGACCTGCCGCTGCGCTTCTTCGAGTTCGGCACCGTCTACCGCGACGAGGCCTCCGGCGTGGTGCAGGGCCTCACCCGTGTGCGCTCCATCACGCAGGACGATTCGCACAGCTACTGCACCAAGGAGCAGGCCCCTGAAGAGGTGCGCCACCTCCTGCGCTTCGTTCTCTCTCTGCTCAACGACTTCGGCCTGACCGACGTGGCCCTCGAGGTCTCGACCCGGGACGAGGACGGCAAGAAGAAGGACAAGTTCATCGGCTCGGACGAGCAGTGGGATGAGGCCACCGCCATCCTGGCGGAGATTGCCGCCGAATCAGGCCTGCCCGTCGTCGACGACCCGGGTGGTGCCGCGTACTACGGCCCCAAGATCTCCATCCAGGCCAAGGACGCGATCGGCCGCACCTGGCAGATGTCGACCATCCAGTACGACTTCAACCAGCCGGAGCGCTTCAAGCTGCAATACACCGCCTCGGACGGCTCGCACCAGCAGCCGGTCATGATCCACTCGGCCAAGTTCGGCTCCATCGAGCGGTTCATGGGCGTGCTGATCGAGCACTACGCTGGCGCGTTCCCCGCCTGGCTGTCGCCCGTTCAGGTCACCGCGATCCCCGTGGCCTCGGAGTTCGACGAGTACCTCGGCGGCGTCGTCGAGCAGCTGCGGGCCAAGGGCGTGCGGGTCGACTTCGACACCTCGGACGACCGGTTCGGCAAGAAGATTCGCAACGCGACGCAGGGCAAGGCGCCGTTCATCCTCATCGCAGGCGGCGAGGATCGCGACGGCGGCACCGTGTCGTTCCGTTTCCGTGACGGTTCGCAGCGCAATGGCGTGAGCGTGGAGGACGCGGTGGCCACCGTCGTCGACTTCATCGCCTCACGCTCCAACGAGTCACCTACGGCCGGCGAGTAGCCATGGACCCGATCGAGGCCAGCGGAGCGTTGCCCGGGGTGCCGGATGCCTTCCAGCGGCTCTGGACACCGCACCGCATGGTCTACATCGAGGGCGAGGGCAAGCCCAAGGGGCACCACGACTGCCCGTTCTGCACCTCGCCCACCCGTTCGGACGAGGAGGGGCTCATCGTCGCGCGCGGCGAGCACGCCTTCGTCGTGATGAACCTCTTCCCGTACTCGCCGGGCCATCTGCTGGTGTGCCCGTACCGGCACGTGGCGGATTACCCGGACCTGACGGCGGAGGAGACGCGGGAGGTCGCGGAGATGACGCAGCAGGCCATGCGCGTGCTGCGGGCGGTCTCCAACCCGCACGGCTTCAATTTGGGCATGAACCAGGGCGACGTTGCGGGTGCCGGCATCGCGATGCATCTGCATCAGCACGTGGTGCCCCGCTGGCAGGGCGACATGAACTTCATGCCGGTGGTGGCGCAGACCCGCGCCTTGCCGCAACTGTTGGAGGACGCGCGCTCCCGGCTCGCCGAGGCCTGGCACCGCTGACGTGGACTGGACAGGGCTCGTCTGGACGCTGGGGGCTCGCGTGCCTCGGCGGGTCGGCGACGCCTTCGCCCGCGCTGCAAGCCGCGTGATCGCTCTGAAGCGCTTCCCCGCCGTCGATGCGTGGGCTGCGTCCGTGGAGCGAGCCAATGGGGTCGCCCCCACGCGCCAGCAGCGCCGCCTCCTGCTGGAGAACTGGCTGCGCAACAACCTGTGGTCGCTGAGCCTGGCCAAGTGGCGCGACGACGACGTGCTGCGGGTGGTCGACATCTCCGACGATCACGCGGCCCGGCTGCACGGCTCGCTCGCGGGCCCCGGTCTGGTGGTTGCCCTGCCCCACATGGGCTCCTGGGATTTCGCCGGCGCATGGTGCGCGCGGGTGGGGATCAAGGTGGTCAGCGTCGCCGAGCGGTTGCCCGGAGGCGTCTTCGAACGCTTTTCAGCCGCCCGCGCGGGGATGGGCATGACCATCTATCCCGTGGACCAACCTGAAGTGATGCGACTCCTCGCCGAGGACGTGGCCGCCCGCCGCATGGTGTGTCTGCTCGCAGATCGAGACCTGTCATCCCGGGGGGTGCGCATCCCTTGGCCAGAATCCGACGGCGTGGTCAGCGTGCCAGCCGGCCCAGCCCTCCTGGCTCGCCGGACGGGAGCAGATCTGCGCGTCGTGACCACCCACTTTTCGGGGGAACGACTCCGGTTGGAGGTCTCCGATGTGCTGCACGGTGACACCGTCGAGGAACTCATGGCTGCCGCCGTGGCCGTCTTCGCCTCGGCAGTGCGCCGGGACCCGGCCAACTGGCTGATGCTGCGCCGAGCCTTCCGATGAGGATCGCGCAGGTGTGCCCCTACTCCCTGGATCAGCCGGGGGGAGTGGCGAGCCACGTGCTGGGGCTGGCCTCGTGGCTGCGCTCCCGCGGCCACAGCGTCGTGGTGATCGCGCCGGGCGAGGGCGAATCCACGGATGAACTGCACCTCATGGGGCGCGCCATGAGCCTGCCCTTCAATGGCTCGGTGGCCCATCTGGGGGTTCGCCCGGATCAGGCGATGAGGACGCGGGCGGCGCTCGATGGGGCAGACCTGGTGCATGTGCACGAGCCGCTGACCCCGGGGATCGCCTATGCCGCGGCGCGCGCTGCGCGGGGGCGGCTGGTGGTCACGCACCACGCCAGCTTCCACCCCGGCCTGCTGGCATTGCCGTTGCGGCTGCGGTCAGCACTGTTGCCTCCGCGCGAGAGCATCGCGGTGTCCTCGGCCGCCGCGGAGACGGCGCGGGCGGTCACCGGCAGCGAGCCCGTCGTCGTTGCCAATGCCGTGCCACTACCGCCCAGCCCAGACGGTGTCAGGGAGAGGGGCCTGGTGCTGTTCGTCGGGCGGTTGGACGAGCCGCGCAAGGGCTACCCCGTCTACGCGGCTCTGGCAGGCCTCGTTCCGGAGGCCCGCTTCGTGGCCATCGGGCCCGGGGGTGGCGGTGCGTCAGGTGTCGAGGAGCTCGGCGCCTTGACTGACCGAGAACGAGATGAGTGGCTGTCTCGCGCCGAGGTGCTAGTGGCACCCAATCGGTTCGGGGAATCGTTTGGGATGGTCCTCATCGAGGCCTTGGCGCGGGGGTGTGCCGTCGTCGCCAGCGACCTGCCCGCCTTCCGGGAGGTGGTATCTGATCCTGGCGTGGCCAGCTTCTTCCCAGTGGATGACGTGGCCCTGGCTGCCGAAGCGCTCAGGGCACGGCTGAACTCGCCGGCGGATCCTGAGAAGGCCTGGCGCGCGGCCGGTCGCTTCACCTGGGATGTGGTGGGCCCAGAAGTAGAGGCCGTGTACGCCGCCGCGCTTTCCCGGATGACATAGGCTGTCACCCGTGGGTTCATCGCTGGTTCCCGTACAGGAGTACGACACGGATGCCGTACTCACCGTGCCCAACGTGGTGAGCTTCGTGCGCCTCCTGAGCGTGCCCGTCTTCGCGTGGCTGATCATCATCGGCCAGGACGTGGCCGCGGTGGCTCTGCTGATGGTCTTTGGCGCCACCGATTGGGTGGACGGCTATCTGGCGCGGAAACTGAAGCAGCGCAGCCCGCTGGGCGCCAAGCTCGACCCGGTGGCGGACCGGCTCTACATCTTGGCAGCGGTCATCGCACTTCTTGTGCGTGGCATCGTGCCGCTCTACTTCTTGGTTGTCTTGGTGCTGCGCGACGTCATGATCACGCTGCTGGTGCCGGTGCTCAAGAAGCACGGCATCGTCTCGCTGCCCGTCAACTGGGTGGGCAAGACCGGCACCATGCTCCTCCTCCTGGCCTTTCCCCTCATCCTGCTTGGCGCAGAGTCCTCGCTCGGCTGGGAGTGGGCCCACTGGACGGGGTGGGCCTTCGGGTGGGCCGGAGCGGTGGCCTACTGGGTGGCTGGCCTGCTGTACGTGCGGGAAACAGCCCGCTTGAACAGGAAGCCGCGGTGAGGCGTCGGCCGGACGCCAGCATGAGCCTGCTGACAGATCTGCAGGCTGAGGCCCTTGAGCCGGAGTACCGCACCACCCAAGCCCCATGCACCAACCGGGTGCGCCTGCTGGTGGCCGTGGGTCTTCTCGCGGTTCTCCTGACCGTCGCCGTGCTGCAGACCACGCGCAGCACCAGCATCGCTGCCCAACAGCGCCAGGAGCTCCTGGAACGGGTCACGGACGCGCGCGAACGACAGGCCATACTGGGGGAGCAGGCATCGGCGCTGGATGCGGAGATCCGCGACCTCGGTGCCCAAGCGCTGGGCGACCCGGCCCTCCGTGAAGAACTCACCCGGCTGGAAATGGCTTCAGCGGCCACCGGCGTGACCGGCCCGGGCATCGTCGTCACCGTCAACGATGCGCCCAACGCCACCAACGCGAAGGGCAGGGTGCTCGACGGCGACCTGACCCGCCTCGTCAACGGCCTGTGGCAGGCGGGAGCCGAAGCCATCAGCATCAACGGGAGGCGGCTTTCCGCGCTGACGCCCATCCGCAGCGCGGGCGCGGCGATCACCGTCGACTACGTGTCGCTCAGCCCGCCATACCGGGTGGAGGTCATCGGCAACCCTGATACCCTCCAAGCCAGGTTCAACGAGACCTCGGGCGCCGCTTGGTGGCACCTCATCGGGCAGAACTACGGCCTGACAATGACCATCGCGCAGGCAGACGGAGACCTGAGCCTCTCGGCAGATCCCGGCATGACGCTGCGCCACTCGAAGCGGAAGTAGGAGGAAAATTGTTCGCCATCCTCGGGCTCATCGCCGGCATCGTCGTGGGCGTGGTGCTCCAACCCACTTTGCCGCCGGTGTTGGCTCCCTACCTCCCCATCGCCATCGTGGCCGCGTTCGACGCGATCCTGGGTGCCACCCGCGCCTACCTCGACGGCATCTTCTCGGATCGTGTCTTCCTCGTGTCGTTCCTGTCCAACGTTGTGATCGCCGGGCTCATCGTCTTCGTCGGAGACCAGATCGGCGTCGGCTCCCAGCTGTCCACCGGAGTGGTGGTGGTGCTGGGCATCCGCATCTTCACCAACGCAGCAGCCATCCGGAGGTCGATCCTCCATGCCTGAGCCCGCCGTCGAGGGGCCACGCAGGGCAGCCGAAGCGCGGCCTGAGCGCTCAATCCTGCGGGATTTCTTCCGCCCCAGCAGGGGCCAGTTCGTGGTGGGGATCGCCTTGTTCCTGACCGCGCTCATCGTGGTGGTCACGCTCCGCTCGCAGGCCACCCAGCCGGAGTTCGCGAACGTGCGGCAACAGGATCTGATCCAGCTGCTCGACAACGTCACCGGCGAGACAAGGCGCCTCGAGGATCAGGTGCGGGAGTTGGAGCTGGCCCGCACCGAACTCGTCAGCGGCGCAGATCGCGATGAGGCTGCCCGCGAGGAGGCCGCCCGCCGTCTGGAACAGGCTCAGCTCATCGCGGGCACGGTGCCCGCAACCGGGCCAGGCATCCGCATCCAGATCCAGGACCCGGGCAACCGGGTGACGGCCGAATTGATGCTCGATGCCATCGAGGAACTCCGCGACGCCGGCGCCGAAGTGATCGAGCTCAACGACACCGTCCGGCTGGTCATGAACTCCCACTTCGCCACGGATGACCGTGGGGGAGTGGCGGCCGACGGCGTGTCCCTCGGCTCGCCGTTTGTTATCGAAGCGATCGGCGATCCAGCCACGCTCGAGGCTGGCGCCAGGTTCCGCGGTGGCCTCGTCAGCGAGGTGGAGGGTGACCGGGTCAAAGGTACGGTGACCATCGAACAGTTGCAGAGCATCGAGATTGCCACCGTCGTGGAAGTTCGTGCCCCTCAGTTCGCGCGCCCCCGTTAACGCAGTTGTCCCCGGGTGATAAGTTTCCTCAGGTAGCCTTGAAAGGGCCAGAGCCGGGGCAGAGCCCACCCCCATGCAGAGACGAGGAAGTGACTCAGATGAAGTGCCGCACTTGTGGATCTGAAAGCCCCGCCGAGGCAAGGTTCTGCAGCAATTGCGGCACCCAACTCACAGACCCCACCGGTGACACCACCACGATGATCCCGGTGGCCACCGAAGAAGGTTCTTCGTCGGTCGAACTCACTGATCAGGAACGCGCCGCCGCGCACGCGCTTGCCCCAGGCAACGCCCTTCTGCTCGTCAACCGTGGCCCAGGGGATTCGAACCGCTTCCTGATCGACGGTGACATCACCAACGTGGGTCGCCATCCAGAGTCAGACATCTTCCTGGACGACATCACCGTCTCTCGCCACCACGCCAAGTTCGTGCGCAGCGGCGGCAAGCTCTACCTGGAAGACCTGGGCAGCCTCAACGGCACCTACGTCAACCGCACGCTGCTCGACGGACGCACGGTGTTGCGCGAGGGTGACGAGATCCAGATCGGCAAGTACCGTGCCACGATCTCGCTGAGTGAGCCCGGACTGAGCTGATGTCTGGGGCGGCGCGCACCATCGGCGTCGTACTGGAGATGATCCGGCCGGAGTTTCCGGACATCTCCGTATCCAAGCTGAGGTATCTCGAGACGGAGGGGTTGATCTCTCCAGACCGGCAGCAACCCTCCGGATATCGGCGTTTCTCGCAGACCGATGTGGATCGGCTGCTGTACGTGCTGCGCGCGCAACGCGACCGCTACCTGCCGCTCAAGGTGATCCGGGAAGAACTGGAGGCCATCGACCGGGGGGAAGAGCCCTCGACGGTGAGCGCGCCTCCGGTTGAGGAGCCTGCGGAGCCGAAGCCCCAGACGCAGCGCCGTGCCGGTGGGCCGGGTCTGATGGCCCGGCGCCAGGTGATGGCAGAATCCGGGTTGGGGGAGGCCGCCCTGATTCAACTGGAGCGGCTCCGCATCATTCAGCCCAGGCGTGGGTCCCAGCTCTATGGCCCGGAGGCAGTGGCGCTTGCCCAGGCAGCCAAGAAGCTCGGGGATTATGGCGTGGACCTGCGGCAGATGCGGGTTCTCCAGCAGGCGGCCGCCATGGAGGCCGCACTGGTGGAGCAGGTGCTGGATCAGTACCGACGCCGGCCCGGGCCTCCACCAGAGGTGGTCCGTGACCTGTACCGGGCGGTGCTCCAAGCCCACGCGGCTCTGCTGCACGGTCAGATTCACTGATCCGGCTCGACTAGTGTTGGTGCCATGATCGGCCTCGAAGTGCTCGGTATCCGGCTCATCTCGCCGGAGGACCCGCCCGTCCTCCTCTTGCAGGAACAGGGTGGCACCCGTTGCCTCCCGGTCTGGATCGGTGCTCCTGAGGCCGCGGCAATCGCCGTCGCCATCGAGGGGCACGTACCGGAACGGCCCATGACACACGACCTTTTGGCCACCGTGCTTCAACTGCTCGAGCCAGCTGAAGGCCGCGTCGTCATCGAGGGAATCGACGAGGGCATCTACCAAGCCACCCTGCACGTTGGGCAGTTCGAGGTGGATGGCCGGCCCAGCGATCTGGTGGCCGTGGCCGTTCGGCTCGGCTGGCCCATTGAATGCTCCCGCTCGCTCATGGATCACATCGGGGTGGAAGTGGATCCTGCCCCCAGCGATGAGATGGAGGCCTTCCGGGCCTTCCTTGACAAGGTGACCCCAGACGACTTCTTCGAGGACGACGACGAGGATCACTGAGGTGGCCAAAACCCTCAAGTTGAGGTCGAAGCACACCGGTGCAAATATCATGGGTGTTGGGCGTGTCGTTGACCCACACACGCGCTGAGGGTTAGCGTCGGAGACGTCGCCGATGACCCACATCGGATCAGCGAAGTGAAGCGAGGAATCGTGACCAAGAAGGCAGCGCTGCAGGAAGTGCTCTTTGACGGCGATTTCGCGCCCGTTCCCAGCGACACCGGTTACCGCGGTCCCATCGCCCACCGGGTGGCGGGCATCACCTACCGGCAACTCGATTACTGGGCCCGCACCGGCCTCGTCGTGCCGTCCATCCGCAATGCGGAAGGCTCTGGCACCCAACGCCTCTACTCCTTCCGCGACATTCTCCTGCTCCGCGTCGTGAAGCGCTTCCTGGACGTTGGCATCTCCCTCCAGCAGATCCGCGTGGCCATCGAACACCTCCGTGAGCGGGGCGTCGACGACCTGACGGAACTCACCCTTGTCTCGGATGGCTTCAGTGTCTACGAGGTCACCTCCGCCAACGAGCTGTTCGACCTGTCCCGCGGTGGGCAAGGCATGTTCATGATCTCCGTCAGCAGCGTGTGGCGCGAGCTTGAGGGGACGCTGTCGGAACTGCCTGGCGAGCGCACTGTCGAGGATGAGGCCCTCGTCGATGACCCGGCTGATGAGCTGGCTGCTCGTCGCCGCTCCCGCGCCGTCTGATCCCTGCCGGTAAGGTCTTTCGCGTGAAGGACTTCATTGACAAGGTCATGAACAAGCCGGTCGTGGCGCACGCCATGGCCGCCAACGACCGCTACAACAAGCGCCTGGGGCCGCAGTTCGCCGCGGCAGTGACCTACTTCACCGTCTTGTCGATGGTGCCCATCCTCATGTTCTCGTTCGCCATGCTGGGCTTCACCCTCACCGTGCTCCGACCGGACCTGCTGACGCAGGCTGCAGATTTCATCTCCTCCCTGCTCGCCGAGGCGAATCTGGGCGACACCGCCGAAGGCGAGGAGAGCATCGGCGACAAGATTTCCGCCTTCATCGAGAGCACGCTCAGCGGATGGCGGGGAGTCTTCGGCGTCGCCCTCCTGACCGCCGCCTATTCGGGTTCCAACTGGGTGGGCAACCTCAAGCGCGCCGTGCGCGTCATGTGGTCTGACAAGTTCTCGGATGCCACGGTCAAGAAGAACTTCTTCCTCGAACTGCTGGTCAACCTGGGCACCTTCCTGGGCCTACTGCTGGCTGTCGGCGTGGGCGTTGCCGTGGCTCAGACAGGGCATGGCCTCAGCCAGCAGATCATCGGCTGGCTCGGCTGGGAGAACGTGCCAGGCATTGGTTTCCTCTGGCGCCTGATCACGCTGGCGCTCACCTTCGTCGTGAGCTGGTTGCTCATGGCCTTCCTCTTCATCGTGTTGCCGCGGCAGGCGGTGCGCCCCAAAGCCTGGCTGATCGGCACCACCATCGGTGCCGTGCTGATCACCATTCTTCAATCAGCCGCGGGCCTGTTGATGGGAGTCTTCAGCGGCAATGCTGCAGCCGGCGTGTTTGGCCCCATCATCGTCATGATGCTGCTGTTCAACCTGCTCGCCACCATCATCCTGATGACCGCGGCCTGGGTGGGTACCGAAGACACCTGGGCGGCCGACAGGGCGCGTGCCGTGCTTGAGAAAGATCTCACCCCGGATGTTGACATTGCCATCGACGAGGAGCAGCTCGCCGCGCAGCGGGCCTCCCAGCGATGGGCTGCCACTCGCGATCTGGACGATCTCCGCCGCGCCACCTCGGCTCTCCCAGAGCCCAATCCGGAAACTCACGTGCGTCAGGATGTGGCTGCCCGGGGCATGAAGATGAACCTGAAGATCGGCTACGGCGTGGGCACCGCGACGGGGCTTGGGCTCGGCGCCCTCATCGTGGGCGTCCTGCGCTTCCTGACACGTCGCTGACCCCACGCGAAACCGGCCGCCCCCAAGTGGGAGCGGCCGGTTGCCGTGTGTGGGAGCGTCAGTGCGCCGTCGCCGGGGCAGGGAACTCCTGACCGATGTCGGCCAGCATGGCCTTGTACCACTCCTGGTTGATGTCGAAGGCCTTGCCGCCCTTGATGCGGTCGAAGGCGATGGCGGTCAGTACGTCGCCGTTCTCCTCATCGTGGCCGATGACGCCAGGCTCGCCAGCAAGCGCCTTGTCCACCGCCATGTCGGTGCACTGCTTGATGAGGGCCAGATCCGCGTCGTTGGCGGCGGCGGAACGGCTGAAGTAGCCGGACTTCTGGATGAGCACCTTCTCGGCGTTCAGCATCTTGGCGAACTGGCTGCCGAACCAGGCACCGGGGTTCACGTCGTTGAGACGGACGTGGCCGAAGGGATCACGGGGGACCTCCTCGCCCTGCGCCTCCATCTCGGCGACGATGGAGTCGAGGCCGGCGCCCTCCGAGAGGAAGATGGTGACGTTGCCCACCTCGTCCATGATCTTGTTGAGGCGCTCGGACTCGTGCGCGATGTTGATCTCGCCCTCCGGCACGTAGACGCCGTGCACGTCCCAAGCAGCCTTGGAAAGGCCGATCTCCGGCAGCCACTCCTGGCCGTCCAGCCACTCACGGTACTTCTGCGCGGTAGCTGCAGTCAGCCAGCCGCAGTGGCGGCCCATGACCTCGTGCACGATGAGCATGCGGGAGCCAGAGTTGTGCTCAGCCACCACGTTCTGGGCGAAGATGGAGCCCTGCTCAGCCGCCGTCCAGGCGCCGAGGGACTGCTTGATGGGGATGACGTCGTTGTCGATGGTCTTGGGGAGGCCAACGACGGTGAGGCCGTAATCGTGATCTGCGAGGTATTGAGCCAGATCTGCAGCGGTGGTGTTGGTGTCGTCGCCGCCAATGGTGTGGAGCACGTCCACGCCGTCGGTGACGAGGCGATCCGCCGCCACCTGGAGCGGGTTGGCGCCCTCTTCAACGAGGCCGCGCTTGACGAGGTCCTTCGCGTTGGTCAGCTTGACGCGGGAGTTGCCCACGGGCGAGCCGCCGAACTTGTGCAGCAGCGCTGCATTCTTGCGCACGGTCTCGTCGACGACGATGAAGTCGCCCTTGAGGAGGCCCTGGTACCCGTGGCGGTAGGCGATGATCTCGACCTCAGGCGCAACCTCGGTGTAACGCTCGATGAGCCCGCCGATCGCCGAGGAAAGGCAGGGGGCGAAGCCGCCAGCCGTGAGGATGGCTACCTTCTTGACCATGAGTGTCCTTTCAAGTGTGTGGTGCGACGCATGCGCGTCAGGCACCAGCCTATTGCACGGGCGCAGACAAGCGACGAGGGGTCTCCGGAAGCGGGTTATCCACAGCTCGTTACTTCCGTGGTTGTCGTGACCCCCTGTCTTGCAAGGATGGGGGCATGAAGCGGCGGTGTGAACGCGGCCTGAGCAACTCCGTCCAGGCGGCGGTGCTCTTTCCCTTGGGATTGGCCATCTTCCTGGGGTTGGTGCAATGGGCGTTGGTGGCGTGGGCTGAATCGACGGCTGTGGCCGCCGCGCAGCAGGGCGCCGCCGTCGCCGCCCGCTTTGAGGCCTCCGGGGCTGATGGCCAGGCCGCCGCGCTCTCTGCCGCTGGGAACGGATCGCTGGAATCCGTCACTGTGCAGGTCAGCCGCGGGGCCTCACAAACGACGGCTACCGTCTCAGGCCGCTGCGTGGTGGTGCTCTGGCCCATGGAGATTTCCAAGACCGTGGTCGTCAGCACTGAGCGGGTCACGCGGCCATGAGGCGGAACCAGCGAGGGTTGGCCGTCTCGGTTGAGGCAGCCGTCGTGTTGCCGGTGATCGTGCTGTTCATTGGCCTGTTGCTGACGTTGGGGCGGGTGGCGCTGGCGCAGCAGCACGTTGGGTCGGCCGCTGCTGCTGGGGCGCGCGCCGCCTCGCTGGAGCGGAACGTGGGAAGCGCGGCCTCCGCAGCGGATGCCGCCGTCGCCGCGGCTCTGAGCCACCGGAATCTGGCGTGCCGAGGTACGTCCGTGGTGGCCGATGTGGGCGGGGTGTCCCGGCCGCTGGGCACCCCTGCTTCGGTGAGCGTGCACGTGCTCTGCGAGGTGGATCTCGCCGATGTGTCGCTGCCCTTCATCCCCGGCTCGATTTCGGTGGAGGCTGAGCGCTCCTCACCAGTGGACCCATTGCGGGGCAAGTAGCATCGGGGCATGACGAAACGCAGCATCGGACAGTTCCACGTAGCTCCCATCGGCCTTGGGGCCATGCCCGCCTCTTTCGAGGGCGTGGGTCGCGAACAGGGCATCGCGATGGTGCATGCGGCTCTGGACGCTGGCATCACCCTGATCGACACGGCAGACATCTATGCGCCCGCCTGGGATCAGATGGGGCACAACGAGAAGCTGGTGGCGGAGGCGCTGCGCACCTATTCAGGTGACACGTCTGATGTCGTGGTGGCAACCAAGGCCGGCATCACCCGCCACGAGGGCGAGAAGTGGGGCCGCAGCGGGTCTGCTGACTACATCCGCGGCCGCGTGGAGGCGTCCCTGGAGAACCTCGGCGTTGATCGCATTGATCTCCACTACCTGCACCGCCCTGATCGCAGCATGGTCTACGCGCACGAGGTGGAGTCCTTCGCCGTCTTGAAGCAGGAAGGTCTCGTCGCTGAGGTGGGCATCTCCAACGCGAACGTTGAGGAGATTGAGATCGCCCTCGACGTCCTGGGTGAGGGCAACTTGGCGGCCGTGCAGAACGAGTTCTCGCCGCGCTTCAACCACACGAGCAAGGCTGAACTCGACTACTGCGCCGAACGGGGCATCGCCTTCCTTCCCTTCTCGCCGTTGGGTGGCACCGGCGGGGGAGCGGCGCAGGTTGGCGAGAAGTACCCGGTGCTCGCCAAGGTGGGCGACACGCATGGCATCACGCCGCAGCGCGCGCTCTTGGCCTGGATGCTGGCGCTGAACGAACGTCTGATTCCCATTCCCGGCGCGTCCCGGCCGGAGACGATCACGGATTCGGCGGCGGCCATGAGCGTCGTCCTGACGGCTGACGAAGTGGCCCAGATCAGCCACGAGCTTCTGGCCCGTTAGTAGGGTGTCGGGATGGCGCAGTACTTCGATGTTCATCCCGACAACCCGCAGCCCCGTGCGCTTGCGCAGGCGGCGAAGATTCTGGCCGATGGTGGGCTGATCGTCTATCCCACGGATTCCTGCTTCGCACTGGGGTGCGCGCTGGGCAACGCGGACGGGATCGCGCGGATCAAGCGCATCCGCAACCTCGACGACAAGCACCACTTCACGCTGGTCGTCGATGAGTTCGCGAAGCTGGGGGAGTACGTCCACATGGACAACCGGGATTTCCGCGCGGTGAAGAAGGCCACGCCGGGCCCGTACACCTTCATCCTGCAGGCCACTCGCGAGATCCCACGCATGATGATGCATCCCAAGAAGCGCACCGTCGGCGTGCGGATCCCTGACCACCGCACCACCTTGGCGTTGCTGGAGGCCTACGGAGCTCCGCTGCTCTCGTCCACGCTCCTGCTTCCCGGGCATGAGGAGGTCCAGACGGATGGCTGGGCCATCAAGGAATTGCTCGACCATGAGGTCGATGCGGTGATCGATTCGGGGGACTGCGGGCTCGAGCCCACCACCGTCGTTGACATGACAGGAGACGTGCCGGTCATCGAGCGCGTCGGTGCAGGCGATCCGGCGCCCTTCGAGAGCTAGCCAGAGGCTAGTCGACGTCGACGAGGGCGCTCCACCGCGCTGGGGCCTGCCCCTCCGTGGTGAGGGTGGCACGGTAGCGGTTGCGCGCCGCCAAGTTGAGGCGCACCTCGTCGGCCACCCGATCGAGGAACAGGGAGCGATACATCGAATCCTGCAGCATGGAGGCGGCGAACGAGATGCCGCTGAACAGGGCAAGGATCACGCAGACGCGGAACATGTGGGCCTCAAGGGGGAGCGCCACCCCCAGGATCACGAGCGGCTCTGAGGGCACGCCCGTCCACTTGGCGATGAGGTCGTTCGTGAGCGTCAGTGAGCCGAACAGCGCGAAGACGGTGAAGGTGGCCACCGCAAAGATGGCGATCTGGATGAACTGCACCGCAGCGGTGACGGCCACCAGATTGAAGCGTTCACCTGATGAAAGCTGAGAATCGTGCGGCCGGAGGCCGGCGAAGGGTGTGTTCTCCAGCAGGGGCTCACAGTCGTCGTCATCCTTCACCTCGTCGAGCAGGTCGAACGAAGTGGGCAGCACGATGAGCACGATCATCAGGCTCAGGAAGCCGCTCAGCATCCACATGCGGGCCTTGCTCATGACCGCGGACAACGCCCACAGCTCAGTGGTGAAGAACACCAAGAGGACGGTGAGGATCAGCAGCGGCAGGATGCGGGCGATGGCCGGGATGGTGCTGGTCATCTCGCGCGCGCTTCTGCGGCCTGCCCACCCGAGGATGGAGCCTGCGCCGTAGTATCCGGCCAGTGCAGCCAAGACGAGGAAGCCGATGCGGAGTTCAACGCTCATGTGGAGGCCTTGGGTGGCCTGCGCGAGGCGGGCGATCAGGCTCAGCCCGAA
Source organism: Propionibacteriaceae bacterium (assembly GCA_030538315.1). Classification (GTDB taxonomy): domain Bacteria; phylum Actinomycetota; class Actinomycetes; order Propionibacteriales; family Propionibacteriaceae; genus Arachnia. Next base: position 5,086 of record JAUNUF010000038.1, on the reverse strand, counting down.
CAACCAGAACACGATGATGCCCAGGCCCACCCACAGTTGGACGCGCGCGCTGAGCTTGTTCTGCGCCCGGGCGTACCCGATGGAGGCCGGAATGCCAAGCAAGGCCACCACGCCGGCAATGATGAGGGTGGTCAGCACCACGGGTCGGCTGATCAACTCGAACAGGTCCACTGTCTCGTCTGAGACGGCTGCGTCTGCGATGGTCAGGCCGGTGGCGATGAACATCAGGGCGATCAGCAAGGGAACGGTGCGCGGAACGATGCCGCGGAGGCGGCGCAGGGGAGGGACCACGAGGGGCAGTCCGTTGGTCCGCAGCCAATGTTCCTGCCTCAACAGCAGCGGGCGTTGCCGCACAGCACCTCCTAGAGTCGACGGGCTCAGCGTAGCCGGTGGACCTGCCCACAACGCGACGGCGCCTCACCCGCGTGGGGTGAGGCACCGTCGATGGGTTGATGCCGAGGTCAGCGTCGGCCGCCGCCGAGCAGATCGCCGAGGATCTGGCCGAGGACCCCGCCGCCCAGACCGCCGCCGCTGGGCTGGTTGGTCTGCTGCGTCTGCGGCTGCGGGTTGGCATCCGGGAATGGCATGGACGGTGCGTCGCCGCTGGGTGCTTCAGGGGCACGGAACTGCGGTTCGCGCTGCTGCGGCGCCTGCGCCGGGGGAGCCTGCTGGCCGCTGCCACCGCCGAGCACCTGGCCGAGGATGTCGCCCAGGATGCCGCCGCCGGAGCGACCCTGCGGTGCCTGCGGCGGAGCCTGCTGAGGCTGGCCCTGACGCTCATCGGTGCCCATGAGCTTGCCGGCCAGCCACGCCATGACGATGGGCGCGAGGATCGGCATCAGCTTCTGGATGAGGCCACCGCCGCCACCCAGGCCGCCGAGCTGGTTCATGACGGCATCTTCGTTTGCGCCGAAGATGTGATGGCTGATCTTGCGGCCGTCCTCCAGATCAATGGCAGAAAGGTCAATGCCGCCGTCGAGCAGCGAAGGGTCATGCTGGCGGAGGGCGCTCGCGAGAGAGGCCTCACCGGCCGGGTCCTGGGCATTGGCTCCCATGCCCATCAGAAGAGCGGGCAGCGCGTTGCGCACGGCGCTCTCAACCTCTGCCTGGGGCTCGCCGACCTGTGCGGCGATCTGGTCCATGGGGAGGCTGTTCAGGATTTCCTGGTAGTCGAACATGCGCGACTCCTTCTCAGATCTGGTGCACCGGCCGGTGCACGCCTTCAAAGTTACCGAATCGCGCAAGAGCCGTAGGGAAAAAGCAACATTCGTCGGTTCCCCGCCGCAACCGTAGCGTGCTACGCTGTGCTACAGGAGGTCATCATGACTGTGATTTCGCATCGTGAGTTTCGCAACAACAGCGCCGAGATCCTGCGCCGTGTTGCAGCGGGGGAGTCCTTCGTAGTCACCAACAACGGCGTCGCCGCCGCGCATCTGCTGCCACCCTCGGCTTCGACGGCGACACCCTTGGAAAGCATGAGGGCTCAGGGGAAGACTCGGCCCGCAGTCACTCGCCCCGATTTCACTGCGATGAGGGGCGCTTCGGGGGTTTCGTCGCGCGAGGTCCTGGAAGACCTCAGAGGAGATCGCTGATTCGATGCGCTACCTGGACACGTCTGCGGCCATGAAGATCCTCGTGGAGGAGCCTGAATCGGCGGCTCTCAAGCAGCTGCTCAACGATTCATCGCTGATCGTCTCGTCAATGCTGTTGCATACGGAGCTGCACTGCGCTGCGCATCGCCGTGCGGAGATTCCGCAGCAACTGGTCAACGCTGTTCTTGACGCTGTGGAACTGGTCTCCATCGACGACAGCCAGCTGCGCACAGCGGCCACAGCTGCCTGGGGATTGCGCAGTGCTGACGCCATTCACCTCGCCGTGGCACTGCAACTGGGAGCGCGCGAGATCATCGCCTACGACACGGAGCTGTGCCGGGCGGCGGAGGGGGCGGGGTTGCGCCCACTGAGTCCAGGCCTGACCCTGCCTAAATGACATAATGTTGCTTATCGGACAATAGGGTGCAGTTGAGACCGTGACCCCGGCCAGTTTCGAATGAGCCCTTGCCCATAGCATGCTCGCATGGAGATTCTCGCCCCCTGCGCCGGCCGGGTCATCGCCATGCCGGACGTCCAGGACCCGGTGTTCAGCGAACAGCTTGCTGGGCCAGGTGTCGGTATTGAACCGGTGGGTGGCGCCAGCCATGTGCTGGCGCCAGCAAATGGCGTTCTCCTCTCTGTGAAGCCGCACGCATTCATCGTGCTGGTTGGCGGCTCAGTGGGCATTCTCGTGCACATTGGCATCAACACCGTCGAACTCGGCGGTGAAGGCTTCGAGTTGCTGGCTGCGCAAGGCCAGGCTGTGAGTGCAGGAGACCCGGTCGTTGGTTGGAATCCGGACATGATCAGCGGCGACAACGTGCTGACGACGGTGGTCGTCGCCGTGATGGACCATGCTCCAGATTCAATTGTCACTGACAAAATAGAACAGGACGTCGCGCCCGGCGACGTCCTGTTCCAGCTTGGTTGATCAGAAGTTGATCATCTTGCCCGCGATGCCGTGGGCCGCTTCCTTCATGGCCTCAGACAGCGTGGGGTGCGCGTGGATGTTGTGTGCCACTTCCTCTGCAGTGAGGTCATAGGCCTGCGCCAGCGTCAACTCAGGCAGCAACTCGGTGACATCCGGGCCGATCATGTGGGCGCCGAGGATTTCGCCATAGGTGGCGTCCGCGACGATCTTCACGAAACCGACGGCGTCGCCCAGGCCCCACGCCTTGCCGTTGGCGGCGAACGGGAACTTCGCGACCTTCACGTCGAAGCCCTTGTCCTTGGCCTGCTGCTCCGAGTAGCCGAAAGAGGCGATCTGGGGCTGGCAGTAGGTGGCGCGCGGGATCATGTCGAAGTTGATGGGGTGGGTCTCCTCCCCCGCGATCCTCTCCGCAGCAACAATGCCCATGGCCTCGGCGGCGTGCGCGAGCATCATCTTGGCGGTGACGTCACCGATGGCGTAGATGTGCGGCACGTTGGTGGTCATATACTCGTCGATGGCGATGGCGCCACGATCCGTCAGGGCCACGCCCGTGTTCTCAAGGCCGTAGCCCTGGGTGCGGGGGGCGAAGCCGATGGCGGACAGGAAGCGATCTGCCTCAAGCACCTGGCCTTCGCCACCCTGTGCGGGGCTGACATGCACCTTGACGCCGGAGCCGGTGTCCTCGATGCTCTCCACCTTGGTGCTGGTGAGCACCTTGATGCCGAGCTTCTTGTAGGCCTTGGCGAGCTCAGCCGAGATCTCAGCGTCCTCAGTGGGCACCATGCGGTCGAGGTATTCGACGATGGTCACATCGGTGCCGAACTGGCTGAGCACAAAGGCAAACTCGGTGCCGATCGCGCCGGAGCCGCCGATGATGATGGAGCCGGGCACCTGATCCGCGAGGATCTGCTCCTCGTAGGTGACCACGTTGGCGGAGGTCTCCACACCGGGCAGCATGCGGGTGACAGCGCCAGCCGCGATGATGCAGTTCTTGAAGGAGATGCTCTTCTTCTCTCCCCCGTCGTTCTCCACCTCGATGGTGTTGGCGTCCACGAACGTCCCCCAACCATCGATTTCGGTGATCTTGTTCTTCTTCATCAGGAAGTGGATGCCCTTGGTCATCCGCTCCGACACCGCACGGCTGCGGCTGAACGCCTTGCCGTAGTTGAACGTGACATCGCCTTCGATGCCGTAGGTGCCCGCCTCGTGGTTGAAGATGTGCGCCAGTTCAGCGTTGCGGAGCAACGACTTGGTGGGAATACAGCCCACGTTGAGGCACACGCCGCCCCAGTAGCGCTTCTCGATGATGCCGACCTTCAGGCCGAGCTGGGCGGCGCGGATGGCGGCGACATAGCCACCTGGTCCGGCGCCGAGGACAACGACGTCAAATTCAGAGCTCATGACCGCCACTCTAGTCCCCTTTCAGGCAGCTTGTGGCACGGCGCCGACTGACGAATGGCCGGGATATCTCTTTCATGAGATAGCCTGTCTGGATGAGTAGCGCAACGAGTGAGTCCATCGGACGCATGATCCGTGAGGCCCGCACATCACGTGGATGGTCGCAACAACGCCTCGCTGATGAATTGGGCACCGTGCAGAGCGCGGTTCACCGCATTGAGAACGGTCAGCAGAACCTGTCGCTCAGCATGATCGGCCGCCTCGCGGAGGCTCTCGAGATGCCCCTCATCCAGACGGTCACCGAGGGAACGGTCAACTTCGAGATCCAGGGCGGAGCAAAGCTCTCCGGCGAGATCGACGTTCGCACCTCCAAGAACGCCGCGATGGCCATCCTCTGTGCGAGCCTCCTCAACCATGGTCGCACGGTGCTGCGTGGCATCGCCCGGATCGAGGAAGTGGACCGCATCTCCGAGGTGTTGACCTCGATTGGTGTGTCGCTGACGTGGATTGGCGACAACGACCTTGAGATCCGACGCCCAGCGGTACTCACCCCCGACACGATTGACACCCGCGCCGCGAAGCGCACCAGATCCATCCTCATGCTGCTCGGCCCCCTCATGCATGAGTTCCCCGAGTTCCTCCTGCCCTTCTCAGGCGGATGTGATCTCGGTGCCCGCACCGTGCATCCCCACATGTCTGCCCTCAGCCGCATGGGGCTCACCGTGAACGCCACCGATGGCAACTACCATGCGTTCGTCACCCCCTCCGCAGAGGAGAAGCGCTCCGTCACCCTCATCGAGCGGGGTGACACCGTGACGGAGAATGCCATCATGGCGGCGGCCCGCACTCCGGGCGTCACCACGCTGCGCAACGCCTCCGGCAACTACATGGTGCAGGATCTGTGCTTCTACCTGCAGCTCCTGGGTGTTCAGATCGACGGCGTGGGCACCACCACGCTGACCATCACGGGCCGCGAGCGCATCGAGGAGGATGTGGAGTACCACATCTCCGAAGACCCCATTGAGGCGATGAGCCTCCTCACCGCTGGCATCGTCACCCGCTCCGAGATCACCGTGCGCCGCTGCCCCATCGAGTTCCTCGAGGTGGAGTTCGCCGTCCTCGACGAGATGGGCCAGCAGTTCAAGATGAGCGAGGAGTACTTCAG
>JAUNUF010000037.1 GCA_030538315.1 Propionibacteriaceae bacterium | reverse complement strand
AGCTCTTCACCTCGTTGCGGCCGTAGTTGAAGATGTAGGTGCCCCAGTCCTGGTGTTCGCCCTGACGGGGATCCGCATGCTCGTAGAGCGCCGTGCCGTCGAAGCGACCGAGCGCCCACTCGTCCTTGGGGAAGTGGCCTGGCACCCAGTCCATGATCACGCCAATGTCTGCCTGGTGGAGGCGGTCGATCAGATGGCGCAGATCATCTGGCTTGCCGAAGCGAGAGGTGGGGGAGAAGTAGCCGGTGACCTGGTAGCCCCAGCTGGGCTCGAACGGGTGCTCCGCCACGGGCATGAGTTCGACGTGCGTGTAACCCTGCCACTTGACGTAGCTGACGAGTTCCTCGGCCAGATCGAGGTAGCTCTTGCCACGGCGCCAGCCGCCCAGGTGCACCTCGTAGATGCTCATGGGCTCAGCGTGGGCCTGCGACGTGCGACGCTTCTCCATCCACTCGTCATCAGACCACAGGTACTTCGACTCGTAGACGATGGACGCGTTGGCCGGAGCCTGCTCGCTGAACTTCGCCATGGGGTCGACCTTCTCGATCCATTGGCCGTCGGGCGTTTCGATGCGGAACTTGTACAGAGTGCCCTCGCCGAGGCCCTCGATGAAGGTTGCCCAGACGCCGGAGCCCGGGACCAACTGCATGTGGTCTCCGGTCCACCAGTTGAAGTCACCGATGACCTGCACGGAGCGCGCGTTGGGGGCCCAGACGGCGAAGCGTACGCCGGTGAGCTCGCCGCGTTCGTCGTCGTGCACCGTCACGACCTTGCTGCCGAGGCGCCTCCACAATTCTGTGTCGCCACCGTTGTGGAATCCTTCGAAATCCCACCCGGTCAGTCCGCCGAACTGGTCGTGCGCCATGTTGTGCTCCTTCGTGCAACTCTGTCCGCCAATCTAGCGTGCTGGGGGCAGCGGTGCAGGCTCCGCGCGCGGCCCCGGCGAAATTATGTCGTGGCGACCATGTGCTGCGCGCCGTGTTGGTCCGTCATCAGCTCAGCGTGTCGAGGTAACCCAGCGGGACGCTCAGCAGGTGTGGCCGATACCGGGCTTCGTAGATGACCTCGTAGCCCGCCTTGTCGATCTCGTAGGCGGCCAGCACCTGGCCACCGCTCTCGGCATCGAGCCCGTAGCCGTCGAGGAACGCGGCTCGGCAGGCGTGCAGCCACTCGTCATCTGCGCCGCCAGCGGCGGCGGCGTAGGCGAAGGAGCGCAACATGCCGGCCACGTCGCGCAGCGGAGAATCCGGTGCCCGGCGCTCCTCCAATGATTTGAGGGGCTCGCCCTCGAAATCCACGTAGACCCAGCGGCCCTCGCTGAGCAGTACCTGCCCCAGGTGACAATCTCCATGCACGCGTTGGGCGGGGAGGGCGGTGTCTGCCACCTGCTGGAACACGCGTTCGGCAGCCTCTCGGTACGCAGCGACCGCCGGCACCTCTTCACCGACGGCGTGGAACCGCTCGCGGAAGCCCGCGGCCAACGCCGCCCCGTCCACCTCGGTGGTGGGGAACCGCTCGGCCAGCAGACGGTGGACCGTCGCCAACGATTGGCCCAGAGCGCGCGCGTGGTGGGCGAAGCTGCGGCTCTCCTTGGCGTGCTGGGAGGCGAGGACATAGCCGTCCTCGGGTTCCTTCAAGGCTTCAAGGAAGACCGCGTAATCCGTGTCATCCACGCGCCAGGCTCCGTACAGTTCCGCGACCACGCCGCTGCCGGCCAGGGCCCGGTGCACCTCGACATCCGTGTTGACGCCGGGCTCAAGCCGCCGGAACACCTTCGCCAGCAGTTGGCCGCCGTAGAAGATGCTGGTGTTGGACTGCTCACCCATATACCGCTTCGCCGCCAATCCTGTTGGCACGGTGTGCAGCCGCTCGAAGCCCGGAGCTTCGGTGCGGAGCAGGTCGAGCAGCACCGCGCCGTGGTCTGTGGCGTCGATGAGTTCGCCGTCGGAGGTGTGCAGCAGCGGGATCAGGAAGCGCTCCTGGCGGCCATCGTCGAACTCGACCACGAGCACCGCGGGGCGCATGCGCGGCTCCGCGGATTCAGAGGGCAGCCACCCGCCGTACTCGACACCGACGGGGCGCCCCTCGCGCCCGGAGAACCAGCGCTGCGACAGCGCGAGTTCCCACAGCTCCTGGACGCTCGGGCCTGTCATCCGGCGGTGACGTGGAAGACGTGGGCCGGCTGGCCCGGGTACAGGCGCACGAAGGCCTGCCTGCCCCAGTGGTAGTCCTGGCCGGTCAGCAGGTCATGCACCTTCACCGTCTCTGCATTCGGGAAGCCCAGCGCGTCGAAATCCACCATGACGGGGGATTCGACGGTGTTGTCCTGATCGAGCGAGCAGACCACCAGCACCACGTCGTCGCCATCATGCTTCGAGTACGCGATGACTGCGTCATGGGCGGCATGGTGGAAGTCGATGTCGCGCAGCTGCTGGAGGGCGGGATGCTGGTCGCGGATCTCGTTGAGCCGGCCCATCAGCAGATTGAGGTTGGGCTGGTGGTTGTAATCGCGCGGCCGGTACTCGTACTTCTCCGAATCCAGGTACTCCTCCTTGCCGATGGCCAGCGGCTGGTGTTCGAAGAGCTCAAACCCGGAATAGACGCCCCACGTGGGCGACAGCGTGGCGGCCAGGATCGCGCGGATCGAGAAGGCGGCGTGGTTGCCGGATTGCAGGTAGAAGGGGTTGATGTCTGGCGTGTTGACGAAGAAGTTGGGCCGGTAGTAGGCGGCCATGTCACGCGAGAGTTCGGTGAGGTACTCCTCAAGCTCCCACTTGGCGTTGCGCCACGTGAAGTACGTGTAGCTCTGCTGGAATCCCACCTTGCCGAGGGCGGCCATCATCTGCGGCTTCGTGAACGCCTCGGCGAGGAAGATCACCTCGGGGTTCGTCTCATAGACGCGGCTCATCAGCCAGTCCCAGAACTCCACCGGCTTGGTGTGCGGGTTGTCCACCCGGAAGATGGTCACGCCCTTGTCGATCCAGAAGCGCACGATGCGCAGCACCTCGTGGTAGATGCCCACCGGATCGAGGTCGAAGTTGATGGGGTAGATGTCCTGATACTTCTTGGGCGGGTTCTCGGCGTAGGCGATGGTGCCGTCGAGGCGCGTGGTGAACCACTCCGGGTGTTCCTGCACCCACGGGTGATCCGGGGAGGCCTGTAGCGCCAGATCCAGGGCGATCTCCAGGCCGAGTGAGCGGGCCTTGGTGACGAACCGCTCGAAGTCGTCGAAATCTCCCAGCTCCGGGTGGATGGCATCGTGGCCGCCCTCGGGGGAGCCGATGGCCCACGGCGAGCCGGGATCCTGCGGGCCGGGCGTGAGCGTGTTGTTCTTGCCCTTGCGGAACGCGGTGCCGATGGGATGGATGGGCGGCAGGTAGATGACGTTGAAGCCCATCGCCGCGGCGGCCTCGAGGCGTTCGTGCGAGGAGTTGAAGGTGCCGGAGTGCCAGGTGCCGTGCTCGTCCACCCAGGCGCCCTGGGAGCGGGGGAAGAACTCGTACCAGGCGGAGTACAGGGCGCGGCGACGCTCGACGCGGATGGGGTAATCAGGGGTGGGGGAGACCAGTTCGCGCGGCCCGAAGCGAGCCATGGCCCGCTGGATGGGGGCCGAGGTGATCAACTCGAGGATCTCCTCCACGTCGGTTTCGGGCGTGATCGTCTGGGCTGCGCCGCGCAGGAGGTTGGCGGCGCCGGAGACGCGCAGCTGATCCGCGTGCTGTGCGGAACGCTCGAGGAGATCACGGCCTTCCATGCAGACCAGCTCCACGTCGACCCCGACGGGCAGCTTCTTCTCGGCCGCGTGGCGCCAGGTGCCCCACGGATCTGACCAACCCTCGATGCGGTAGGTCCAGTCGCCCTCGGCAGCCATGCGCACATAGGCCTGCCAGACGTCGAGGCCCTTGGGCTCCACCTGCTTCATGTCGACGCGGCGCTGCGTGCCACCGGGCGAGGTGAGGATCACCGACGCGTTGACGGCATCGTGGCCCTCACGGAACACGTTGGCCTGGATCAGCAGCCGTTCGTGCACGACGGCCTTGACGGGGTAGGCCCCGCCTTCCAGGACGGGGGTGACGCCCGTGACGGGGATGCGGCCAAGGCCGCCGTCGGTCCGGACGATGCGCTTGCTTACTCGGGGCGAGAGATCCTCAGTCACACCGTCAGCCTAGCCCGTCGGGGGCGCGTCAGGGGAGCAGGTCGTACGAGGAGGGCTCGGCTTCGGCCATGAGGGCGAGCAGTTCCTTCGAGGTGGTGGGCACGCTCACCCGCATGAGGGCGACGGTGCGGCCAGGGATGTCGAATTCGCCCAGCGCGGGGAGTTCGCCCTCCGGCAGTTCGCCGTCGTCGCCGGAGTGCCAGATGACCTCGTAGGCATGGCCCCACGGCATGCTGGGCAGCACGATGCGCTGCGGTTCCGGATCCGAGTTGAACCAGGTGAGGAAACCCTCGTGGTCGTTGGACACGTACATGCCCAGGAGGCGGCGGGAGCCGTCGTGCCAGGCGTCCTGGCCCATCTCGCCGAAGCGACCGTCCATCCAGGTGAGATCCACCCGCTGGAGGTTCTCTCCGTGCTCGTTGATGATCTCGGTGTGGTACGCGTAATCCGTGGGCCGGAAGGCGCAGTGCTGCTGGCGGACCTCGATGAGGTCCTTGATGCGGCTGCGCACCTCGCGCCATTCGGAGGGGATGTCCCAGTTCAGCCAGGAGATGGGGGAGTCCTGGCAGTAGGCGTTGTTGTTGCCCTTCTGGGTGCGGCCAAATTCGTCGCCCGCGGTCAGCATGGGGGTGCCAGCGGCCAACAGTTGGGTGGCCATCATGTTGAGCACCTGACGGCGACGCAGCCTGTTGATCTCCGGATCCGTGGTCTCGCCCTCCCAGCCATGGTTCCAGGAGCGGTTGTTGTCTGTGCCGTCGCGGTTGGCCTCGCCGTTGTCGAGGTTGTGCTTCACGTCGTAGCTGACCAGGTCATGCATGGTGAAGCCGTCGTGGGCGGTGATGAAGTTGATGCTCGACTGGGGGCTGCGGCCGGGCTGGTCGAAGAGATCCGGCGAGCCTGCCAGGCGGGTGGCCAGTTCCTGGACGCCGTGGACGGAGCCGCGCCAGTAGTCGCGCAGATGATCCCGGAATCGGTCATTCCACTCGTACCAACCCGGTCCATAGGCGCCCACTTGGTAGCCGTACGGGCCCACATCCCACGGTTCGGCGATCATCTTGATGTCATCGAACGTGGGATCTGCGGCCAGCAGTTGCTTGAACTGGTGGTGGTGATCGACGTGGTGCTGGCCGTCGCGCAGGAGGGTGGTGGCGAGGTCGAAGCGGAAGCCGTCGACGCCCATCTCCGTGACCCAGTACCGGAGCGAATCGAGGACGAGTTGCAGCACCATGGGGTGGGCGGTGTTGACCGAGTTGCCGCAGCCGGTGACGTCGTAGTCATTGCGGCGGTCATTGGTCAGCCGGTAATAGGCGTGGTGGTCGATGCCGCGCATGGACAGCGTGGGGCCCTGGTGTCCGCCCTCTCCGGTGTGGTTGTAGACCACGTCCAGCAGCACCTCGATGCCCGCCTCATGCAGGGCCGAGACCATGCGCTTGAAGTGGGTGACCTGGTTTCCGACGGTGCCGCGCGTGGCATAGAAGGCGTGCGGGGCGAAGAAGCCAAGGGTGTTGTAGCCCCAGTAGTTGCGCAGGCCCTTGGCGACGATGAAGGGCTCGGAGACGAAGTGCTGGAGCGGTAGGAACTCGACGGCGGTGATGCCAAGATCCACCAGGTATTCGATGACTGCGGGATCCGCCATGCCCAGATAGGAGCCGCGCAGGTGCTCGGGCACGCTGGGATGCATCTTGGTGAAGCCACGCAGGTGGGCCTCGTAGATGATCGTCTCGGACATCGGCCGACGGCGGGCGATGGGGGTGGGCGCGGGGGTGTCGGCGACGACGATGGACAGCGGCACCGCGCCGAACGAGTCCTTCGTCGAGATGGTGAAGGGATCTCCGGGGACGTGATCCAGGATGGGGCCGCGGAAGTCGACGCCGCCGCCGATGGCGCGAGCGTACGGGTCAAGCAGCAGTCGGGCCGGGTTGAAGCGGCTGCCAGCGTTGGGATCCCACGGGCCGTGCACGCGGAACCCGTAGGCCTGACCCGCCCCGATGCCCGGCACTTCCAAGGTCCAGATGCCATGGGCATCCGCGGCCATGTGGAGGTTGTGCTGCTTGTTGAGGGGATCCACCAACACCAGTTCGACGGCCGTCGCACGCGGAGCCCACAACCCGAATCGCACTCCGGCAGCGGTGATCTTCGCGCCGAGGGCGCTGGTATCGGGTAACGATGCGGGGCTCATGCTGGCTTTCGACGAGGTGAAATCAAATCCGGACGGCGGTTCATTCTGCCAGTGAATGGCAGTTTCGGCTAAATCTCCGGCGCGCCTGAGGGCTCTAGGCTGGAGGCATGGCGATCTATCTCGATCACGCGGCGACCTCCCCCATGCGCCCTGAGAGCATAACGGTGTTCGCTGAGGTGGCGCCAATGGTGGGGAACCCGGCGTCGCTGCACCGCCCCGGCCAACGGGCCCGAGGCGTACTGGAGGAGGCCCGTGAGGAGCTCGCCGCGGCGCTGGGGGCGCACCCGACGGAGGTGATCTTCACCTCGGGCGGTTCGGAGGCGGACAGCATCGCTGTGCTGGGTGGCTGGGCGACGCGGCGCGAGGCCGGGCGGCCGAGGTGTCTGGTCTCCGCCGTTGAACACCCCGCCGTCCTGGGGGCTGTGGTGACGGGCGCGGAGATCCTGCCGGTGACCCACGATGGCGCGGTCGATCTCAACGCAGCCGCCGAACTGATCACAGGCGACGTGGCGCTGGTCTCCGTGATGGCCGTCAACAATGAGACCGGAGTGGTGCAGCCCGTGGAGGAGGTGCGCCGCCTCGCCCACGGCGCTGGGGCGTGGCTGCACTCGGACGCGGTTCAGGCCTTCGGGCACCTGCCGGTTGATTTTGCTGCGAGTGCCCTCGACATGATGTCGGTCTCCGCCCACAAGCTGGGCGGCCCGGTGGGGATCGGGGCGCTGGTGGCCCGCCGCGAGGTCGTCCCTTCGGCGATCGGCTTGGGCGGAGGCCAGGAGCGCGAGGTGCGCTCGGGCACCGTGCCCGTGGCGTTGGCGGCGGCCTTCGCGCGGGCGGCAAGCCTCGCCGTCGAGGATCTGGCGCAGGAAGCGCAGCGGATGCGCGGGCTGTCGGGGCGCATTGCGGCGGCTGCGGTGGCGGCCGGGGGTCGCCTGAACAGTCGCGAGGACGGTGCCCCGCACATCGTCAACGTGACCTTCGACGGAGTGCGCGCCGACGACCTCCTCTTCCTCCTTGATCAGCGCGGCGTCCACGCCTCGGTGGGGTCGGCGTGCAAGGCCGGCGTGCACCAGCCCAGCGAGGTGCTGCTCGCGATGGGCCGGACCCCGGACGAGGCCGTGCAGTCGCTGCGGTTCTCGGTGGGTTGGCCCACCACGGATGCGGAGATCGACGAGGCGTGCGCAGCGCTGGGGGAGGTTCTGGCTCAAGCGCCTAGACTGGACGGCTGAGCCAAGGACACATTGGAGGGCGTCTCATGCGGGTGTTGGTAGCCATGTCCGGCGGAGTGGATTCCGCCGTCGCAGCGGCGCGCCTCGTCGCGGAGGGCCACGACGTGACCGGCGTGCACCTGGCGCTGTCCAAGAACCCGGCGTCGTACCGCTCGGGTGCCCGAGGTTGCTGTTCGCTGGAGGATTCGCACGACGCCCGCCGGGTGGCGGACAAGCTGGACATCCCGTTCTACGTGTGGGATTTCGCCGAGGAGTTCCACGCGGAGGTGGTGGAGGACTTCATCTCGGAGTATCAGGCTGGTCGCACCCCCAATCCGTGCCTGCGCTGCAACGAGAAGATCAAGTTCGCGGCGGTGCTGGACCGTGGAGTGGCGCTTGGCTTCGACCGGGTCGCCACCGGCCACTACGCAGACCTGCGCCGTCACGAGGATGGCTCGGTGTCGCTGCACCGCGCGGCGGATTACGCCAAGGATCAGTCCTACGTGCTGGGCATGCTCACGCAGGAGCAACTGCGCCGTTGCCTGTTCCCGCTGTTCGACGTGGAGAAGCCCGTCGTCCGCGAGGAGGCCAGGGCCTTGGGCTTCGGCGTGGCCAAGAAGCCCGACAGCCACGACATCTGCTTCATCGCAGACGGCGACACCCAAGGCTTCCTCTCCCGCTATCTCGACGACAAGCCCGGCCCCATCGTCGACGCCGACGGGCAGGTGCTCGGCGAGCACCAGGGCCATCACCGCTACACGGTGGGCCAGCGCAAGGGCCTGGACCTGCGCGTGCCTGCCCCCACCGGCGAGCCCCGCTACGTGCTCAGCATTCAGCCAGTCAGCAACACCGTGGTGGTGGGCTCCCGCGAGGAGCTTGCCGTGCGCGAGTTGCGCGGCATCAGGCCCACCTGGACGGAGGCCCCCATCGAGGGCCCTTGGCGTGGCCAGGCCCAGTACCGCGCCCACGGCATTCCGCAGGAAGCCACCATCACGCTCGAAGACTGCGGCCTCCGTGTGGGGCTCGACGAGCCGGCGTCCGGCGTGGCCCCCGGCCAGACCGTCGTCGTCTACGACGGAAGCCGCGTGGTGGGCTCCGCCGTCATCGCCGAGGCGCGCTGATGCGGGTCACTGCAGCAGGCTCCCTGCCCGGCGACGACTTCCGCGGTGCGCTCAAGGCGATGACGGAGGCGCTGCCGGAGGTTCTCCCACTGCCTGAACTCCCGGCCAGGGGAGTGGCCTCCGCCATGGTGGGCCGAGCGCTTGGCCTCATCGACGGCCTCAACTTCGACCTGCAACCTGCCGGATGGCGGCTCACGGCCAACTCCGACGCCGATCATCGCCGGGCGCGCGCCCAATGGCGCCATGATCTGGACGACGCCGAGGAGTTGCTCCAGGGCTTCGACGCAACCCTGAAGGTTGCCGTCGCGGGGCCCTTGACCCTCGCCGCTTCCGTTGAGCGCCCGGCCGGCGACCGGCTGCTGGCTGATCATGGCGCCCGCCGCGAGCTCGCCGAGGCGCTGACCGACGGCGTGGCCACCCTCCGCGCAGACCTCGCGCGCCGCCTACCTGAAGCGACCTTGCTGATTCAGGTGGACGAGCCAGCCATGCGTGCCGTCATCGACGGGCAGATTCCCACAGCCAGCGGCTTCGGCAAGCACCGCAGCATCGCGGAACCAGAGGCCATCGAGATCCTGAAGCCCTTGGCCGACGGCGCACTCCTGCACTGCTGCGCGCCCGGCCGCTGGCTCGACGTGGCAAGGCGGGCAGGCTTCGCCGGGGTTGCCGTCGATTCGCGGCTGGCGGATCTGGACGAGTTGGCGCAGTGGAGCGACGAGCGCCGCACACTCGTGCTGGGAGTGGTGGAGACCTCCTCCGCGCGGCCACAGAGCGTCGACGAGCTGACCCGCGAGGCGCTGCGGGTGCTGCGCGAGATCCAGACCGACATTGGTGAGCATCTGCTGCTGGGCACCGCCTGCGGACTGGCCGGCTGGCGGCATCAGGACGTGCTCCGGCAGTTGGAGAACCTCACCCGGGCGGCCTCGCTCGTCGAAGAGAACCTCGCCCGCGGGTAGGCTCTGGATCATGGCAACAGAGCTCAACCTCAGCGGGCAGACGCCGCTGCGCGCCCAGCCGGAGCGCGGCGTCTGGGGCCCTGCCGGAGTGCCCAGCACGCGGTGGAAGAAGTTCCAGCGCATCCTGGTGCCCGTGGTGACCGTCGCTATCGCCACAGGGCTCTTCTTCCTGGGCCGAATGTTCTACCTGATTCTCACGGGTCAGTAGGCCCTAAGATGGGGCGGGCCACTTTCGTGGCCACACCGCACAACCGAGGAGTTCGCCGTGGGTCTGACCGCCGACGACGTGGCCCGGCTGGGCGCTCTGGCACGCATCCAGCTCAGTGAGCAGGAGTGCGCGGAGCTCGCCCCCGAGCTGGACGTCATCCTGGAATCCGTTCGTCGCGTGTCGGAGGTCGCCGGCCCCGATGTGCCCACCGCCACCCACGCCATCCCCGTCGACAACGTGTTCCGCGACGACGTGGTGACCCCCGGCCTCACGCAGGCGCAGGCGCTGGCCGGCGCCCCGGATTCCGAGGACGGCCGGTTCCGCGTCCCGCAGATTCTGGGGGAGAGCTGATGAGCATCATCACGAAGTCGGCCGCTGAGCTGGGCCGCATGATGGCCGCTGGAGAGCTCACGTCTGAGGAGTTGACCCGCGCCTCGCTGGAGCAAATCGAGAAGCTGAACCCCACCCTCAACGTCTTCCTGGCCTACGATGCCGAGCACGCGCTGGCCCAGGCCCGCGCCGTCGACGCCCGCCGAGCCGCTGGCGAGGAGCTCGGCCCGCTCGCCGGTATCCCGGTGGGGGTCAAGGACAACTACTGCACCACGGATTTCCCCACCACCTGCGCCTCCCGCATGCTTGAGGGCTGGGTGCCGCCGTACGACGCGGCCGTTGTGGAACGGCTGAGGGCGGCCGGCATGGTCATCGTCGGCAAGACCAACCTCGACGAGTTCGCGATGGGCTCCTCCACGGAGACCTCCGCGTTCGGCCCCAGCCGCAACCCGTGGGACGCCGAGCGCGTGCCCGGCGGTTCCGGCGGCGGCTCGGCTGCTGCCGTGGCCTCGTTCATGGTGCCACTGGCCGTTGGTTCCGACACCGGTGGCTCCATCCGGCAGCCCGGGGCGGTGACGGGCACCGTCGGCGTCAAGGCGACCTACGGTGGCTCCTCCCGTTACGGCTTGGTCGCCATGGCCTCCAGCCTTGACCAGCCCGGCCCCTGCGCCCGCACGGCGGAGGACGCGGCGCTGCTGCAGGAGATCATCAGCGGCTACGACCCGCGAGATTCCGCCTCGCTCAACCAGCCCGTCCCGGATCTCGTTGGCGCCGTGCAGGCTGCAGATCTGGCGGGCATGAAGGTGGGCGTCGTCAAGGAATTCGCCGGTGACGGCTACGACCAGGGCGTGCTTGATCGGTTCAACGAGGCCGTCGAGTTGCTGCGTCAGGCTGGCGCCGAGATCGTCGAGGTCTCCTGCCCGCACTTCACCTATGCGCTGCCCGCGTACTACCTCATCCAGCCCGCTGAGCTCAGCTCCAACCTGGCCAGGTTCGACGGCATGCGCTACGGCCTGCGCGAGGGCGACGACGGCACGCGCGGGGCTGAGGAGGTCATGAACCTCACCCGCGAGAAGGGCTTCGGCCGCGAGGGCAAGCGCCGCATCATCATCGGCACCTACGCGCTATCTGCTGGCTACTACGACGCCTACTACGGATCGGCACAGAAGGTAAGGCACCTGATCCAGCAGGATTTCGAGAAGGCGTTCGAGCAGGTGGACGTGCTGATCTCGCCCACCACGCCGTCGACCGCGTTCAAGGTGGGGGAGCGCACGGCAGATCCCATGAGCATGTACCTCGCGGATCTCTGCACCATCCCGTCCAACATGGCGGGCAACGCGTCGGGGTCGTTCCCCTCCGGCCTGGCGGACGGCCTGCCCACGGGCCTTCAGGTGATGGCGCCGCCCATGGAGGACGCCCGCGTGTATCGCGTGGGTGGCGTGCTGGAGCGTGCGCTCGAAGCGAAGTGGGGCGGCCCGTTGTGGCGAAAGATGGAGGCACTCTGATGACCGAGACAGTGGATTTTGACGAGCTGCTGACGCGCTACGAGCCCGCGCTGGGTCTGGAGACCCACGTCGAGCTCAACACGAACACCAAGATGTTCTGCGGCTGTCCCAACGAGTTCGGCGGTGAGCCCAACTCGCACGTGTGCCCGGTGTGCCTTGGCCTGCCCGGCTCCCTGCCCGTGATCAACGCCAAGGCCGTGGAATCCGCGATTCGCATTGGGCTGGCGCTCAACTGCCAGATCGCTGAATGGTGCCGCATGGCCCGGAAGAACTATTTCTACCCGGACATGACCAAGAACTTCCAGACCTCCCAGTACGACGAGCCCATCGCGTTCGACGGCTGGGTGGACGTGGAGGTGGACGGCGAGACCTTCCGCGTGGAGATCGAGCGCGCCCACATGGAGGAGGACGCCGGCAAGGCCACCCACGTGGGCACCTCCGGTCGCATCCACGGGGCGGATTACTCGCTGATCGATTACAACCGCGCAGGTGTGCCGCTGATCGAGATCGTCACGCGCCCCATCGTGGGCGCGGGCGAGAAGGCGCCGTTGGTGGCGCGGGCGTATGTTGCGCACCTCCGCGACCTGCTCAAGGCGCTGGGCGTCTCGGACGTGCGGATGGAACAGGGGTCGCTTCGCTGCGACGCCAACGTCTCCATCGCGCCCATCGGCTCAGACAAGTTGGGCACCCGCACCGAGACCAAGAACGTCAACTCGCTCCGCTCCATCGAGCGGGCGATCCGCTTCGAGATGTCCCGTCAGGCGGCCGTGCTCGACGCCGGGGGCACCGTCGTGCAGGAGACGCGCCACTTCCACGAGGCGGATGGCACGACGTCGCCCGGCCGCCCCAAGTCTGATGCGGAGGATTACCGCTACTTCGCGGAGCCGGATCTGATGCCGATCGCGCCGTCGCGCGAGTGGGTGGAGGAGTTGCGGGCCACGCTGCCCGAGCCGCCGGCGGAACACCGTCGTCGCTTGCAGACCGAGTGGGGCTTCAGCGACATCGACTTCAGCGGCATCGTCAACGCCGGTGCGCTGGGCTTGGTGGAGGACACCGTCGCCGCGGGCGCCACGGCTGCTGCTGCGCGCAAGTGGTGGGTCTCAGACCTGGCCCGCCGCGCCAACGAGGCCGGTGTGGAGCTTGAAGACCTGGCGATCACCCCGGCCCAGGTGGCCGCGGTGCAGGCGCTGGTTGATGAGGGCAAGGTCAACGACCAGCTGGCTCGTCAGGTGATCGACGGCGTGCTCGCCGGCGAGGGCGAGCCTGCGGAGGTCGTGGACAAGCGCGGCCTCGCCGTCGTCTCCGATGAGGGGGCGTTGGGCGCCGCAGTCGACGAGGCGCTTGCCGCCAACCCGGACATCGCTGAGCGGATCCGGGGCGGCAAGGTGCAGGCCGCCGGCGCGCTGATTGGGCAGATCATGAAGGCGATGCGCGGGCAGGCGGATGCGGCGAAGGTGCGCGAGCTGATCCTGCAGAAGCTGGGAGTGGAGTAGGGGTCAGAGGCCCTTGATGGCGTCGCGCCACCGCGCGACGCTGTCAGCCTCACCTGTGACCTCCACCTCGGCTTCGCGGCCGCTCAGGTGCAGCAGCAGCTCTGACGGCAGCCCGGTGAGGTGGACCGGGCGGTTGCCGCGGCCGATCTGCTGCTCGTGCCCGGTATCGGTGCGGGTGATCACCAGTTGGCCCTCGAAGGTGACCTGCGTCTTGCGGGCCAGCACCTTGACGATGGGCCAGAGCGCCTGCTGCTCCTTCGCAGTCAGGGCTTGCGAGCGGCCGTTGGCGCGCAGCACGTCCTCGTGATGGATGAAGAACTCGGATGCGTTGACCAGGTTGTCCAGCGGCCGCATGATCCAACCGGGGGTGCGGATGGCCTGCACGATGGGCAGGTAGCCGCGGCGGTGCAGCTCCGTCATCTGGATGCGCTCCGTGCGGCCAGCAAACTTCTCGGAGCCGATGCCCGGCAGAGCGTCTGGGCGGCGCTCGCGGATGTAGAGGTGCGCGGCCAGATCCTGGGTCTTCCACCCCTCACACTTGGTGGGTGCGAAGGGTCCAAGCTCTTCGAGCAGGTCTGCGAGGGCGGCACGCTGGCGCTGGGCGAACTTCATACCTGTCAGTCTATGAGGGCAGAATGTCTCCCATGCCAACCGTGAGCTACAACGCCGAGGGCCTCGTGCCCGCCATCGCCCAGGACGCAGACACCCGCGAGGTGTTGATGATGGCCTGGATGAACGAGGAGGCGTTGCATCGCACGCTCACCACCGGCAAGGCGACCTACTGGTCTCGCTCCCGGCAGGAGTTCTGGGTGAAGGGGGAGACATCCGGGCACCACCAAGCGGTGGAATCCGTGGCCGTGGATTGCGACGGCGACACCATCCTGCTGACCGTCCGCCAAACCGGCGCCGCCTGCCACACCGGCAACCGCACCTGCTTCTTCACCCCACTCACCGCAGAGGACGCACAGTGATCGTCTCACCCACGCTCGAGGAGTTCATCGAACTCGCCCACCACCGCCGCGTCATCAGCGTCCACGCCAAGCTCTTGGCCGACGACCTGACGCCCGTCGCCGTCTACCAGGCGCTCTGCGGCGCCCGCGAGGGCACGTTCCTCTTCGAATCTGCGGATTCGGGCGTGTGGTCTCGCTACTCGTTCGTGGGCGTGCGTTCCGCGGCCACCCTCACCGAACACAAGGGGCAGGCCACCTGGATTGGCCGCGAGCTGGTGGGCATTCCCGCCGACGGCGACCCCTTGGCGGTCCTGCGGCAAACCCTGGCGGAGCTTGCCACGCCCGCGACGCCGGGCCTTCCGCCGTTCCATGCCGGCATGGTGGGCTACCTGGGCTACGACGTGATCCGGCGGATCGAGAAGCTGCCTGAGACCACCGTCGACGACCTGCAGTTGCCTGAGCTGGTGATGATGTTGAGCTCGGAGGTGGCGGTGCTGGATCACCACCGCGGCGAGCTGTGGCTGATCGCCAACGCCATCAACTACGACGGCACGGATGAGGGCGCCGAGCGGGCGTACTACGAGGCTGTGGCCGCCGTCGAGGCCATGGCGGAGCAGGTGCGGCAACCGCGGGTCGCCTTGGTGTGCCAGGAGGGCGAGCCGCGCGTCCCGGAGGTGCACCGCCAGCGCACCTCCGAGGAGTTCTGCCAACTGGTGGAGGCGGCCAAGGAGGAGATCCGGGCGGGTGAGGCGTTCCAGATCGTGGTGTCGCAGCGCTTCGACATCCCCACGCAGGCGGATGCCTTCGAGGTCTACCGCGCGCTCCGGCTCACCAACCCCAGCCCCTATCTGTACCTGCTGCGGCTGCCTGGCTTCGACGTCGTCGGCTCCAGCCCCGAGGCGCTCGTGACCGTGAAGGATGGCCTGGCCACGACCAGACCCATCGCCGGCTCGCGACCCCGTGGCGCCACCCCCGAAGAGGACCGGGCACTGGCAGAAGAGCTCCTGGCGGATCCGAAGGAGCGCTCCGAACACCTCATGCTGGTGGATCTTGGCCGCAACGATCTCGGCCGGATCTCAAAGCCAGGCTCAGTCACCGTGCACGAGTTCATGCACATCCGGCGCTACAGCCACATCATGCATCTGGAGGCCGCGGTCTCCGGCCAGGTGGCCGACGGCTACACGGCGCTCGATGCCACCTTGGCCTGCTTCCCCGCCGGCACCCTGTCTGGCGCGCCGAAGGTGCGGGCGATGGAGATCATCGACCGCCTGGAGGTGTCGCGCCGCGGGCTGTACGGGGGAGTGGTGGGCTACTTCGACTTCGCCGGCAACTCGGATGTGGCCATAGCGATTCGCACCGCGGTGCTGGCCGACGGCGTGGCCCACGTGCAGGCAGGCGCCGGCATCGTGGCGGATTCGGTGCCTGAAACCGAGGACGCCGAGTGCGCCCACAAGGCCCGGGCCGTCGTCGCCGCCATCGGCCGGGCCGAAGCCATGGCCACCGCATGACGGAGATCATCTGGCCGCTCATCGGGGTGCTGGCCTCCGGTGCGCTGCTGGTGTGGTTCTGGAAGCCGCGCCGCAAGGCCAAGGAGCGGGCCGTCGAGAAGCCCGAGGACCTGTGGAAGGCGATGGACGAGGGTGCCGACCCGACCGAATGAAGGTAGGCTCTGGAGCCGAACCCCGTTCAATGCTTAGAAAGGCTGTGCTCATGGCACGTACCCCGAAGTACTACCACCACGGCCGGAGCCCCGCCGCCTGGACCGGCTCCGTTGTGGTCGCCCTCGGCTTCGCGATCGCAGCCGTCGCATCGATGCTTGGCCCCGCCTGGACCTGGGTCATCGTCGGCGCAATCATCATTGCCATCGGTGCGCTGGCCACCGCCGTCCTGAAGGTCATGGGCTTCGGGCAGCCGTGACAGTCCTCGATGACATCATCGCCGGAGTTCGGCGAGACCTCGAGGAACGCAAGGCGGTCACTCCGCTCGCGGAGGTGATCGAAGCAGCGCAGGCGGCAACGCCTGCGCTGAATCCTATGGAGCGCTTCCGTGATCCCCGCTTGGCGGTGATCTCCGAAGTCAAGCGCAAGTCGCCGTCGAAGGGCGAACTGGCCAGCATCGCTGATCCCGCCGCGCTTGCCGCCTCGTACGCCGACGGTGGGGCAGCCGCCATCTCCGTCCTCACCGAGAAGCACCGCTTCAACGGCTCCCTCGCAGATCTCGACGCAGTTCGGGCCCGCGTGGGTGTGCCGGTGCTGCGCAAGGACTTCATGGTGGAGGAGTACCAGTTCTACGAAGCGCGCGCGCACGGTGCTGACCTCGTGCTGTTGATCGTCGCGTCCCTGACGGACGCGGAGCTCCGCTCGTTCCTGGACCTGTCCGCAGAGTTGGGTATGACCCCTCTGGTGGAGACCCACACCGAGGAGGAAGTGGACCGCGCGCTCGCCGTCGGAGCAGAGCTCATCGGGGTCAACAACCGCAATCTCAAGACCTTGGATGTGGATCTGGCCACGTTTGGGAAGCTGGCGGAGCGGATTGGGGATGCCGCCGTGAAGGTGGCCGAATCCGGCATCCTGACCGAGGCGGATGTGGCCCAGGTGGCCGCTGAGGGGGCCGACGTTATTCTGGTGGGCGAGGCACTCGTCAAGCACGGTGACCCCACCCACGCCATCGGCGCCTTCATGGACGCCGCAGAAAGGGCTACTCGCTCATGAGCCTTCCGGATTCACGGGGGCACTTCGGCCGCTTCGGCGGCCGCTTCGTGCCCGAAGCGCTGCAGGCAGCACTCAACGAACTCATCGTCGCCTTCGACGAGGCCTGGGCGGATCCTGAGTTCCATCGCGAGCTGGCACGCCTGCAGCGCGACTACGCCGGGCGCCCCACACCCATCACGGTGGCGGAGAACCTCTCCAAGCACGCTGGCAATGCCAAGATCCTGCTGAAGCGCGAAGATCTGAACCACACCGGTGCCCACAAGGTCAACAACGTGCTGGGGCAGGCGCTGCTCACCAAGCGCATGGGCAAGACCCGCGTGATCGCCGAGACCGGAGCTGGCCAGCACGGCGTGGCCACTGCGACGGCGGCTGCTCTGCTGGGGCTCGAGTGCCGCGTCTACATGGGCGAGGTGGACACGCAGCGTCAGGCCCTCAACGTGGCCCGCATGCAGCTGCTGGGCGCCGAGGTGTACGCGGTGGCCGCTGGCTCACGCACGCTCAAGGACGCCATGAACGAGGCCATGCGTGACTGGGTGACCACGGTGGACAACACGCACTACCTCATCGGTACGGTCGGCGGCCCGCACCCGTTCCCATACCTGGTGCGCGAGCTGCAGCGAGTCATCTCCGTGGAGGCGCGCCAGCAGATGCTCGACGACCACGGCGGCCTGCCGGACTACGTCGCGGCCTGCGTGGGTGGTGGCTCCAACGCCATCGGCATGTTCCACGAGTTCATCCAGGACGAGGGCGTGGGCCTCTACGGCTTCGAGGCCGGGGGAGACGGCGTCGAGACCGGGCGGCACGCGGCGACGATCACCGCGGGTTCACCCGGCGTGCTGCACGGCGCCCGCACGTTCCTGCTGCAGGACGAGGATGGGCAGACCATCGAGTCGCACTCCATCTCGGCCGGCTTGGATTACCCGGGCGTCGGCCCGGAGCATGCCCACCTGGCGGATACCGGCCGTGCCATCTACGAGCCGGTCACGGATGAGGAGGCCATGGGGGCCTTCAAGCTGCTGACCCGCACAGAGGGCATCATCCCGGCCATCGAATCCGCTCATGCCGTGGCCGGCGCTCTTCGCTTGGGCCGGCAGTTGGCGGAGACGGAGCCGCAGCGTTCGCCGTCGATCCTGGTGTGCCTCTCGGGCCGGGGAGATAAGGACGTGGCCACGGCGTTCGAGTACTTCGGCCTGTCCGGTAGGCCTGATGTCACGGTGGGAGCCTTCGAATGAGCCAGTTCACAGATTCTCAGCGTCTGGGCAATTCCGGGGCCACCGTCGCGCGGTGCCTTGATCTTGGCCGGCCCGCGTTGGTCGCCTACTACCCGGTGGGCTACCCGTCGGTCGACGATTCCCTCGAGGTGGTCAAGGCCGTGGTGGAGGGCTCGCAGGGTCGCGGCGCGGACATCGTCGAGATCGGCATCCCGTACTCGGATCCGCTGATGGACGGGCTGGTCATCCAGCACGCCACCACTCGCGCTCGCGAGCGCGGCGTGCGGGTGCGCGACGCGTTCCGTGCCGTTGAGGCCGTGGCGTCGGCTGGCGCCACGCCCATGGTGATGACCTACTGGAACCTCGTCGAGGCCTACGGGGTGGACGCGTTCGCGCGCGACCTCGCGGCCGCTGGCGGTGCGGGCGTCATCACGCCAGATCTACCGCCGGACGACTGCCCGGAGTGGTTCGCCGCCTCGGATGAGCACAACGTGGACCGGGTCTTCCTGATCGCGCCGTCGTCGACGGATGAGCGGATCAAGATGACCATGGAGAGCTGCCGCGGCTGGGTGTACGCCTCGTCCGTCATGGGGGTCACCGGCACTCGGTCCCAGACCTCCGATGCCGCTCCCGTGATCGTGGAGCGCGCCCGCGCCATCGACGCGTCCTTGCCCGTCGGCATCGGGCTTGGTGTCAGCAACGGCGAGCAGGCGGCTGAGATCGGCGCCTTCGCGGATCTGGTGATCGTCGGTTCGGCGTTGGTGAAGACCATGGGCTCGGACGGCAAGGACATGGCGGGGGACCTCGCGGCGCTGCGTGCGCTGTCGGATGATCTCGCCGCTGGCGTGGAAAGGGCTCGCCGGTGATCGCTCGTCGTGGCGTCCTCGGAGCCGTTCTGGGTGCCGGAGTGGCCGTGCTTGCTGGCTGCGGCACGGGCGGCTCAGCTGGTTCACCCGTGCAGATTGATGCAGCCGGGGCCGAGTGGCACGGCACGCATCTCCAGGGAGGCGCCAACCCGCTGCCCGAGGTGGTGCTGACGGATCAGGACGGCAACCCGTACAACCTGGCCAAGGACCCCACCACCAAGGCAGTGGTGGTGTTCTTCGGCTACACCAACTGCCCGGACGTGTGCCCCGGCATCATGGCGGACATGGCCACGGCCAAGCGCCGCCTGCCTGAGGATCTGCAAGACGACCTGACGCTCATCGTCGTCACCACTGATCCCGCGCGCGACACGCCCGAGGCGCTCAAGGAGTATCTGCGCCGTGTGGACGAGTCATTCATCGGCTTGACCGGTGACCTTGAGGAAATCAAGGCCGCTGCCATGACGGTGGGCATCGACATCGCCGAGGGCAAGCAGTTGCCCAGCGGGGGCTACGAGGTGGACCACGGCACCTACATCCTGGGCTTCGGTGAAGATCGCAAGATGCAGGTGGTGTGGAACGAGATTCCGCCCGGTGATCTGCGTGAGGACTACGAGCGGCTCATCGCCGCCTGACGATCGTGAAGCCCTCTTCGCTGAAGTGTGGCTCGTAATCGCCGCCGAAATGCTTCTCGGCGTACGCCTCCACCGTGAGGCCGGTGTTCCAGTCCTCCCAGTTGTTGGTTTCGTCGACGGTGAAGTATTCCGGTGCCGGATTGTCGGTGTTGACCCAGTAGACCTCTGCTGTGGGCACGAAATAGGCGAGTAGCGGGTTGTTGCTCATGACCGTGGAGTTCTCCGGAATGGATTCGACGGCGTGCTGGGCTGCTGACCATCTGGGAGACGGCGAGTGGTACGCCGGGTCCAGGAGTTTCATCATTGGTAGTGAGGTGCTCAGCACGGCGGTGGCGCCGAGGGCGGCGATGAGGCCGACGTTGCGCCACCTCGGCCATTTCTCGGATGCCTCGAGCAGCGCGGCGAAGGCGATGGGCATCAGGACGGCCGAGTAGTGCCACTGCCAGCCCCAGTACGCAGCAATGTTGCCGACGGCGCGCCAAGCGATCGTCGGCGCCATCAGCAGAATGAGTGGTGAGCGCAGCCCGATCACGCCAGCCGTCATGATGAGGAGGCCCAACGTGGTCCACTTGTCGATGGGCGTCAGCAGGCCCATGATGCCGCCGACCCTGCTGGTGTAGTCGTACTGGCCATGCGGGTTCAGCGCGGGCAGGATCACCACGGTTGTCAGCAGGAGCCAGAGCGCTCCCCAGAGGGTGAGTGCGGCACCGATCCACACCGTCCGCAGGGTGCGGCGGTGGCGGAAGGCGAGGATGAGCCCGAACATCGCCACGGTGACGCCCAGATCCTCCTTGACGAACACGAGGGCAGCCATCCAGAGGGCCGCCGTCAGAATGCGGCCGCGCAGGTAGTTGGTCAGGGAGAACGCAATGATGGGTACCGCGAAGGCGATCTCGTGGAACTGGGACGCGACGGCGGACTGCAGGCCCCAGGAGAGGCCGTAGCCCGCACCCAGCAGCGCGCCCAGGGGTGCGCCCCAGCGCTTGACGGCGAGCCTGGTGAGCGGGACCGCGGAGAGGCCGAAGAGTACCGCTTGGAGCACCAGCAGCATGATCGGGCTCGGCCAGAGCCGCCACAGGGGTCCGGTCACCACCAGGATGGGGTGGAAGTGGTCGCCGAGCAGATTGAAGCCCTCGCCCTTGATACTCACGACGGGCGCTGAGAAGGTGGAGTAGGCCTTGGCGAGTTGGGAGAAGATACCCAGGTCCCACGACGGGATGTCCAGCTGGTGCCACTGGCGCCACCCGTAAAGGGCATAGATGAGGGTGGTGACGACGCCAATCAGCAACGCGGTGGGAAGGGCGAAACGGGAGCGGAGCGTCTCGGGCACGGCTTGAGCCTATGGGTTCTGTGCTGTGGCTACGCCCTCCTCAAGTACCGACGGGGTCGGCCTGCGGTCTTGCGGACAATCAGCGGGCGATGGTAGCGAAGGTGGCCCGGGTGAGCCGCGCGAGGTCGTCGGGCGCCAGCTCGATGTCCAGCCCTCGCCTCCCACCGCTGACCAGAACGCTGGTGAGCTCTCGCATGGACGAGTCGAGCACCGTCGGCAGGGCCTTGCGTTGGCCGATGGGGGAGATCCCTCCCACCACCATGCCGCTGGAGCGTTCGGCCTCGGCAGGCTGCGCCATGGCGACCTTCTTCTGCCCGAGGGCTGTGGCCATGGCCTTGAGGTCGAGTTGCTTGTGCACCGGCACCACACCGACGGCGAGCCCAGCGCCAGTGTCCACGAGGAGGGTCTTGAAGACCTCCTCGGGTCGCCGTTCGAGGGCCTCTGCTGCCTCCATCCCGAAGGACGGTGCCGCAGGATCGTGCTCGTAGGTGTGCAAGGTGTAGGCGACCTTCGCGCGGTCGAGTGCCACCGTCGCTGGGGTCCCGGTGCTTCCCTGCTGCTTCTTGGCCATGGGTGACACGGTAGTGCTCAGGAGGTGCGTAGTGCACGTTGGTTGCATGGCCCAGGAGCCTGGTGCCCGAAAAAAGTAAAACCCCTAGTCACCTAGGGGTTTTACTTGGCTCCCCGGACTGGACTCGAACCAGTAACCCTCTGATTAACAGTCAGATGCTCTGCCGATTGAGCTACCAGGGACCGGTGATCTTGGAGGACCACGCGAAGAAGAACGTTAGCAGATGTTCTCCGCCGATGCGAATTCTCGAGCGCGCTGGAAGAACCGACGAGCCGATTCCGCGCGCGGTGGGATGTCCCACGCAGGATCATCCGGTGGGGGATCAGCAGTGGGCTCGGGTGGTTCCTTGAGCGGAATGCTGCCGAGGTGCGAAGTTGGTACCGAGATTGGTTGAGTGCCGCTCGGCCCGACCAGGTATCTGTACCCGGCCGGTGTGATCCAGTCGAACACGCCGGGGCTGACCTGTTGCATTCGGAAATCACCGTGGGTCTTGCCGCGATGCGCCTTGATGCTCAAGGGACCCAAGTTTGCTGGATGCGTTTGGCCTGGTGGGCCGAACGTGCGGAACTCGACGGTGTGATCCAGTTGGCAGGAGCGCGAACGCCGGGTCCCGTACGGGTAGACGTCTACCGGGTTGCGTTCGCAGACCGCCCAGCGCATCAACGGTGGTGGATCGTGCTGATCCGACGCTGGCAGTTCCGAAGGCACCAGCACTGGGCGCACCGTCACCTTGGAGCCGGACAGGAACTGTGGGAGGACAGACGTGAGGAGTTCGCCCCACTTCTCCACCTCGGCCGCGCCGGAGACGCTGAGCCCGCCGTCGGGGGAGTAGAGGGCAGGATCATCTCCGCCGATGCGGATGATGAGATCAGCCGTGGGCAATGCTTCCTGGCCGGATGCGCGGCGGGCGAGGATGCCCAGTGCCTGGGAGCGGCGCATGTTGCGGCAGAAGCTCTGGCGCTCATGCGGGGTGAGATCCTCGGGCGTGAGGCCATCAGGCAACTGCGTTGGTGGGAGCGAATCCGCGATCTCGTTGAGGGCAATGTCCAGAGCCACGCCATCTTCGGCGGCCAGACGGCCCCAGAGCTCACACTCGGCGTTGGTGAACTTGGAGATCAGGACCTCGCGCTTGGTCTCCGCGAGGAGTTTCTTCTTGGCAGCCAGCACAGGATCTGCAGCGATGATCCAGGACTTCAGGTGGTACATGACCCGTGAGACGGGCCATTGCGCCAGCGAGTGGGCGCATTTGCGATCCACTTCCGCTGCGGCCTCAACCGAGAGCATGCGGCATTCCACGGCGACGCGGGCTGCGTGGTTCCAGCGGATCTTGCCGTCGAGGAAGGCGTGCCACAGCGTGGGGTGACGGTGCTGGACGTTGAGCACCGTGGCCAACTGGTCGAAGGCGGATTCAGGGGAGCACTCCATGATGGGCCCCAGTTCCAGCGCGAGGAACTCCGAGATGAAGGGGGTGCCCTCGGCGCCGGGCTGCACCATGCGCTCACCGATGATCTGATCCTGTAGAGCGGCATCCACATCTGCGGAGGAGACGCCGGTGACGGAGGCCGCGTGCGCGATGAACAGCACCTCGCGGATCTCCGCGGCCTTCCTGTCTGCGCGCGCCTGACGAACGCCCTCGAGGGCGTCGATCAGGCGAACCGGAACCATCTCCATGTGACCCACGCTATGCGAGCCCACTGACAATTCTGATCCGATCAAGGAGACGAAAAATAACGATCAGGTAACGCTTGGGGCCCTTCGACCTGGGCTGGATTCAGCGACCTTCCAGATCTCCCAGGAAGTTGTCCGCCCACTGCTCGATGGTGTGGCCGAAGACCTGCTTCTTGAGTGCCCGCATGCGCCGCTGGCGATTGCGGGGCGCGTCCGTGGCGGCCTGCATCAGCACGTCCTTCATGCCGTTGAGGTCGTACGGGTTGACGATGTAGGCCTGCTTCAACTCCTTCGCCGCGCCGGCAAACTCGCTGAGCACCAGCGCACCGTTCGTCGATGGGTGACATGCCACGTATTCCTTGGCCACGAGGTTCATGCCATCGCGTAGGGGAGTGACCACCATCACGTTGGCGATGCGGTACATGGCCGCCATAGTGGTGCGAGGGAAGCCGGCATGCAGGTACGAAATGGCAGGGCGACCCACGCCGCCCACGTGCGAGTTGATTCTGCCCACGAGCAGGTCGATGTCGTCGCGCAGCTTCTTGTATTCCTCGACGCGTTCGCGCGACGGCGTGGCCACCTGGAGGAACACGGTGTCCGCCGGATCCAGCTTGCCCTCTTCGAAGAGCTCTCCCATGGCCCGGATGCGCTGGCGAAGGCCCTTGGTGTAATCCAACCGATCCACGCCCAGGAAGATCGTCTTGGGGTGCCCGAGCTCCTCGAGCAGCGCCTCAGACTCAGCGATGACCTCAGGGGTCTCCGCGAGATCCGCGAAGCCTTGGCTGTCGATGGAGATGGGGTACGCGCGTGCCACGCAGGTGTGCGAGCCGGCGATGCGTACACCGTCGCGCTCCACGCGGTGACGGGTGCGGGTGCGCACGAGGCGCAGGAAGTTCTGCGCGCCGCCGGGCACCTGGAAGCCGACGAGATCCGCACCCAGCAGGCCCTCAATGATCTGTCCGCGCCACGGCAGCTGCTGGAACAGCTCGATGGGCGGGAAGGGGATGTGGAGGAAGAAACCGATCTTCAGATCCGGGCGCAACTCGCGCAGCATCTGCGGCACCAGCAGCAGCTGGTAGTCCTGCACCCAGACGGTGGCCCCGTCGCCCGCCGCCTCTGCTGTGGCCACAGCGAAGCGCCGGTTGACCGTCAGGTAGGCGTCCCACCACTCGCGGTGGAACTCCGGGAAGGCCACGGTGTCGTGGAAGAGCGGCCACAGCGTGGCGTTGGAGAAGCCCTCGTAGTACTCCTCATACTCCTCGGCGCTGAGCGGCACGGGGACGATGGAGTAGCCGTCATGCTGGAAGGGGGCGACGGTCTCGTCAGGGGCGCCGTGCCAGCCCACCCAGGCGCCACCCATGCGCCGCATGACGGGTTCAAGGGCGGTGACGAGGCCGCCGGGCGATGTGCGCCAATCAACGGTGCCGTCATCGGCAACGACGCGATCAACAGGGAGCCGGTTTGCGACAACGACGAAGCGTGCGCGCTCGGACATGAGAACCTCCTAGGTCACCCTTAGCCTAGCGACAGCCCCTGACTTCGGCGTTCGACAGCTCGAGGGGCCGTGAGAAAGCTCTCATCATCGCCTCCTCGGCGCTTCACACACGGGGTGTGAACTTCTTGGTATCGAGATCCACACGAAAGAGGAAATCATGTCGAACAAGTCACTCAGCACCTTGGCCATCACCGGCGCGCTTGGTCTGTCCGTTGCAGTGGGGGGCGTCCTCGGAGTTTTCGCCGACCAGAACCGTCAGGCCCCCGACCCGTCCATCACGATCACGGCCGGGCCCACGGCCACGCCTACGGTCAAGATCGCCTCAGCGTTCAGTGCTCCGTCGCCGTCCATCGCCCCGGCTGTGATCCCCACCACCACTACCACCACGGTGACCCCGACGACTGCCCAGAAAGTGGTCAGCGCCAAGTCGGCAGTCAGCGCCAAGTCTGCGGTGAGTGCC
>JAUNUF010000036.1 GCA_030538315.1 Propionibacteriaceae bacterium | reverse complement strand
ACCAAATATCTGCTGCGAGAACTCAAACACCGCCCCAAGGCACCACCCTGCCCAAACGAAGAACCGCCGCCACCCGAACCGCCATGGAAGCCGACAGGCCCGAAACGCGAAGTGGAAATGTCACCAGCCTGGATGTGATCACAGGCCGCGGGGACGCCTGGGAGGTTTCAGTCCTTCGTGAGCGCAGGGCTCGTTGCGGATCCTGAGCCTGCCTCTGCGAGCTTGCGAGCCAGGCAGGTCGAAGGACGCCTGGCACTACTCAGGAACCCGAATTACCGAACTGTCGCGCCTCTGACGAAAATGTCCACGCCCACCGCAAAGTGGTGGGCAGACACATCTGCGTCGAAGTGCGCGACCACGCCCAGGGCCTGCATCTGCGCCTGCGTCTGTTCCTCGACGACATGGCCCAGCACGAAGTGCAGGAGTGCCGCCATCGTGGCATCCGGCTCCGGGTGGCCGGAGTTGACAAGCAGCTGTCGGCCGGCAGCCGTGGGGTCGACGGTGCCCAGTCCAAGTGCGTGGGCAGAGGCGACGAGTTCCGCGGCGTCGCGGTGCTTCAGAAGTGCGCGGCGGAGGTCGTGGGCCCAGGCCCGGAGGTGGTTGGGCGGCCCTTCGTCGTCCCGCGGCCCTCGTTCCTCGGGCGCGGCACGCTCAGGGACCAGTTGAGCCAGCTCATTCAGCGGGGCGGTCACCTCGTCTCCCAGCGGGGCGAGCACCTCGTCGGCGATGGCGGCGAGCAGCGATTGCTTGTTGGGCACGTGATAGTACAGCGCGCCTGCTTGCACGCCGAGGGAGTCTGCGACGCGGCGCATGCTGAGATCGCCCAGGCCGTACTCGTCGAGGATCGCCAGCCCGGCGTCGACGATGGCCTGCCTACTGAGCGCCACGCGATTCCTTCCGCTCGAACCACCCGGAGGCGGCGATGGGCTCGAAGCCCAGCCGGTGGTTGATGGCCAGCATATGGGCGTTCTCGGACGCGTTGCCCGTCACGATGCGCGTCACTGCGGGCCAGCGGCGCCCCAGCGCCGCATGGCTGTGCGTCTTCATCAGCCAGCCCAGGCCGTGGCCGCGGTGCTCCTTCAGCACAAGCGTCTCCCACTGGTCGGCCGCACTTGGCTTGCCGGGGTCGTGGAACACACGGCTGAACCCCACGAGCCGGCCCGTCGGCGCATGCAGCACCGCCGTGTAGAGCTGACCCAACCCCGCACGTGTCCAGACCTCGTCTCCGGAGCGAACCCGCTCGGCGTCGAAGACCTCCTCCTCGAGCTCCGCCCCACCGGTGGGCGTGTCGGTGCTCATGGCGCGGTGCAGGACGGCCAGATCTTCCAGCCACCTGTCAGGAGTGACTCCCACCCACTGCACCACCTCGTAATCGAGCGGAGTCCGCTCGCGCGCATCGACAGCCTGGGCGTCACGCTCCCACTGACTGGGCAGATCCATCGCAGACATGGTGTCCACCTGCATGAGAGTGAACCCTCGCTTCAACAAGAATTGTGCCGACGGTGAACCGGGATCGATCGCCCCGTCGCCCTCCGTCCCGCGAAGGCGGCGCTCACCAGTGGGCTCGAGAGGCTCGTAGGTCCACATCTGGATGGTGGTGCGGCCATCCGCCAACAGATCGTCGACAGCGGCGTCGAAGAGCGCTGACCCCACCCCACGCCCACGGTGCTCCCGGTGCACCGCGAGGCTGATGTAGCCGATGTGCAGGTTGTCCTCCTGCGGCAGCTCGATATTCACGACCCCGACGGGTACGTCACCCTCCCTGGCGATGAGTATGCGGTGCAACCAGTACTGGGGCCGCTGCGTCTCCGCCCAGCGCCGACGTGCGGTCTCCCCCAGATCATCGCTGCCGAACAGGTCCCAGACCACCTGCTGCCACATCGCGGCGTCAAACTCGTGCAGCCACATGTCTGGATGCTCGAGAGACGGGGCCGGGCTGTGGCGGGTGATCTGCACGCGCCCACACTAGTGGCCGGGCGGGCATACGCTGGAGGCATGCGAGAGTTTCACAAACCCGTCCGGCGCCCCGGCGACTTCATCGAGTCGCTGCGCGGCGAAGGCGACCCCGCCGAGCTCGGGGGCCTCGCCCACGACACGGCCGCAGCCCTGTTGCACCGGGTACGCTCCGCACCAGACCCGCAGATCGTGGAGAAGCTGATCGCCTACGCGGATGAGCACGGCGTCGACGACGTGGCCGAGCTGTGGGCAGATGCCCCCATGGAGTCGCTGCCTGGCGCGCTCTGGCGGCTGTACCTGGTGCGACACACCGTCGCCGAAAACCCAGAACAGGCCGGGCGGATCTTCGCCAGGGGTGCTGAGGTCGACGGCGTGAACCAGGCCATTGCCGGCTCCCCGCACGCTCCAACGCCAGCTGAGGTCGTGGAGCTCGCGAACCAGATCCTGCGGGGCGCCTTCACGGGTGATTTCGCCGTCGCGTTGGAGCGGGCATCCGCGTTCAGCCGGGTGATGTCGGCTGGTGCATCCGAGCTTGCCACTGCCGACGATGGGCTCCCCCGCCGCGCCGTGGCCTACGCAGCGCTGGCTCAAGAATTCACCGCCCAGGCCGCGTTGTGGAGGTTGGGCCAACTCACTTGAGCTCCCGCCATCGTCCACTACACTCGGAAGATGCCGGGCCGCGGTAACCCCGGGCTCCAATTTCAGCCGCTACGAGCGGCCACGCGCCGAGAGGCGTTCTGCGGCCCGGCCCTTTCGCTGATTGAGCCGGTCGCATCCGAGCGTGCGAGGATCGTGACCGCGTCGAAATCCGACAAGCGGCCAGCCAGCCTGAATCACACTCGCCGGGTTTCGACACCGCTCCTATCGTCGCGGGCTCAACCAACGCCTACGCGCGTTGGACAGCCCCGAAGCGCTCCACCGCCACCTGCACCGCATTTTGCCGCGCCTCGGCCGCCTCGGCGTCCTTGAGCGTGCGATCGGCGCGGAACCGCAGGCCGAAGGCCAGCGACTTCTTGCCCTCGCCCACCTGGTCACCGGTGTAGACGTCGAACAGCGCGATGGATTCGAGCAGTTCTCCTGCGCCCTCCACCAGCGCGGCCTCCACCTCGACGGCGGGCACAGCCTCGTCGACGATCAGGGCAACGTCTTCCTTAGCCAGCGGGAACGACGCCAGCGGCGCGATCTCGCCGCCCTGAGTGGCGTGGCCCAGCAGCAGATCAGCGTTGAGTTCCACGGCGCAGGCGCGCTCAGGGAGCTTGTAGGCGGCGATCACGGACGGGTGCAGTTCACCGGCGTAGCCGATCACGATCCCGTTGACTGAGAGCTCGGCACACCGGCCGGGATGCCACGGCGCCATCTCGGCGTTGCGGCGGTCCAACTCCACACCCACAGCGGCAGCAGCCGCCTCCGCGAACGCCACCACGTGCGTCCAATCAGCCGCGACGGCGGGGCCGTCCCAGCCGGCAGGCTTCCAGTTGCCGGTGACCACGGCGGCCATCGTCTCGGGCTGCGCCGGGAGCGCCTCGTCGAGCGCGGCGAGCTCTTCGTCAGTGGGGCGAGCGGCCACGCCGAGGCGCGGAGCGTCGGGCTCGCCGCCGTCGAAGAACACCTTGCCCTTCTCGAAGATCGCCAGATCCGTCAGGCTGCGCGACGTATTGCGGGCCACCGCGGAGAACAGGCCGGGCAGCAGCGTGGTGCGCAGGTAGCTGTGGGTCTCGGACAGCGGGTTGGCGAGCTTGATCACCGAACGCCGGTGATCCTGCTCCCCCACGCCCAGCTGATCGACCTCGGCCAGCGAGATGAACGGCAGGGACAGCACCTCGGTGAAGCCCAGCGCGGCGACGGCGCGCATGGCGGCCCGGCGGTCGCGGATCTCCGGATCGAGGCTACGGGTGACGGGCGGCACGGGCAGCTTGAGGCCAATGCGGTCGTAGCCGACGTGCCGGCCGACCTCCTCGACGACGTCGTAGGGATCCACCAGGTCGTTTCGCCAACTGGGGGCGGTGACGGTGAGCGAATCGCCCAGTGCGGTCACGTCGATCGAGGCTGCCTTCAGCAGGCGGAGCGTCTCGTCCTGCTCCACGCGGGTACCGAGCACGTCCGAGATCAGGCCCGAACGAAGCGATACCGAGTGCGCAGCCGGAGCCGAGCCGACGATGGTTTCAGCTGTGACCTGACCGCCGCCGTGCGTGGTCAGCAGCTTGGCGGCGCGCTTCGCTGCCGCGTAGGGCACCTGCGGGTCCACGCCACGCTCGAAGCGCTTGGAGGCCTCGGAGGGCAGCCCGTGGCGGCGGAAAGTGCGCGACACGGAGGTGGGCTCGAAGTGCGCCGCCTCCAACACGATCGACGTGGTCGTCTCGGTGACCTCCGTGTCTTCGCCGCCCATGACGCCAGCCATGCCGATGGGGCCAGAGTCATCCGTGATCAGCAGATCGTCTGCGCTGAGGGTGCGCTGCTGGCCGTCCAGCGTGGTGAGCTTCTCGCCCTCCTGTGCGAGGCGCACCCGGATGGGGCCCTGCAGCTTGGCGGCATCATAGGCGTGGAGCGGCTGCCCGGATTCGAGCATCACGTAGTTGGTGACGTCCACGGCCAGCGAGATCGAGCGCACGCCGGAGGCACGCAGCCTGTCCGCCATCCACTCAGGCGAGGGCGCCGTCGGGTCAATGCCCTCGATGGTGAGCGCCACGAAGGAGCTGCACCGCTCGGACTCGAGCACCAGCGGGTACCCACCGTCGGCCGGCTCAGGGAGCTGCTGACGGTAGCGATCCTCATAGGTGACGCCATTGGCGATGGCCGCCTCGCGGGCGAGCCCACGCATGGACAGGCAGTAGCTGAGATCCGGCGTGACGTCGATGTCGAGCACCTCGTCTGCCGTCCACAGGATGTCCTGTGCCTGCGTTCCGGGCTCAGCGGTGCCGGGCTCGAGCACGATGATGCCGTCGTGATCCTCACCCAAGCCGAGCTCGAGCTCTGAGACGATCATGCCGTCCGAGATGTGACCGTACGTCTTGCG
Source organism: Propionibacteriaceae bacterium (assembly GCA_030538315.1). Taxonomy (GTDB): domain Bacteria; phylum Actinomycetota; class Actinomycetes; order Propionibacteriales; family Propionibacteriaceae; genus Arachnia. The sequence goes on along the minus strand of JAUNUF010000036.1, from coordinate 21,122 downwards.
CGCCGTGATCTCGAAGTTGCCGGGAAGGACGGTGCCGGGCAGCGAGACGACGACGAGGTCGCCCTCGGCGAAGTTGTGCGCGCCGCAGACGATGCCGCGCGAAGCGGGATACTCGTCGGTGGCGGGGTCATTGTGTTCCGGGCCCACGTCGACGCGGCAGTAGCGGATGACCTTTCCGTTCTTCTGCGGCTCGTCCACGTAGCTGAGCACCCGGCCCACCGTGAGCGGGCCAGTGACCGGCGACTCGGTGGATTCGATGCGCTCCACCGTGAGCCCAACGCCGGTGAACTGCTCTGCGAGCTTGGCGGTGGTGACGTCTGCGGGCAGCGTGACCAGATCACGCAGCCAGGAAATCGGGGCCTTCATCGGGCTCCTCCCAAGATGGAACGGCTGAAGCGGATGTCGCCCTCAACGAAATCGCGAAGATCTGGGGCGCCGGTGCGGAACATGACGGTGCGGTCGATGCCCATGCCGAAGGCGAAACCGGAGTAGACATCCGGGTCAATGCCGCAGGCCTTGAGCACGCGCGGGTTGACCACGCCGCAGCCGCCCCACTCGATCCAGCCTTCGGAGCGGCAGGTGCGGCAGGGCGCGTCAGGGTTGCCGACGGATTCGCCGTGGCAGACGAAGCACTGCACGTCCACCTCCGCGGAGGGCTCGGTGAACGGGAAGTAGTGGGGGCGCATGCGGGTGGCGGTGTCGCTGCCGAACATGGCCTTGGCAAGGTGATCGAGCGTGCCGCGCAGATCCGCCATCGAGATGCCCTTGTCCACGACGAGGCCCTCGAGCTGGTGGAAGACGGGCAGGTGGGTGGCGTCGTACTCGTCGGCACGGAAGACCTTGCCGGGCACGACGACGTAGAGCGGCACGCCGCGGGTGAGCAACGAGCGGGCCTGCACCGGGGACGTCTGCGTGCGCAGCAGCTTCCCGGCCGACGGCGGGTCGATCCACAGGGTGTCCTGCAGCGCGCGCGCAGGATGATCCTGCGGCACGTTGAGAGCGTCGAAGTTGTACCACTCGGCCTCGAGCTGCGGGCCGTCGGCCACCTCCCAACCCATGTCTGCGAAGACGTCGATCATCTCGTCGATCAGGTTGGTGATGGGGTGCAGCGCGCCACGCGGGCCGGTTGCCACGGGAAGCGACATGTCCACACGCTCCGCCACGAGGGACGCCTCCAACTCAGCGACGGCGACCTCCTCCTGGCGGGCGGCGAAGGCCTGATTCACCTGGCCACGCGCCTGGCCGATGCGCTGCCCGGCCTCCTTGCGGGCCTGCGGAGGGAGGGCGCCGATCTCACGGTTCGCGAGCGCCAGCGGCGAGGTGTCGCCTGCATGCTCGAGCCGCGCCTGCTTGAGTGCCGCCGTCGTGGTGGCGGCGCTGAAGGCGGCGAGCGCGTCAGCGACGTAGCCCTCCACAGCCGCGGCGTCGAGTGCCGCGACCTGCTTGGGGTCGAAGTTGTCATTGGGCCCTGACATGGACCACTCCTTCTATCGTCTTTGAGCCGAGGCGGTGGCGTACAAGCACACCGCAGCGGCACTGGAAAGATTCAGGCTCTCGGCCCCGCCCCACATGGGCACGGCGACCACTTCGTCGGCGAGGCGACGATCCTCTTCCGGTAGACCCCACGCCTCGTTGCCCATGATCCAGGCGACGGGGCCGCTCAGTTCACCGGCGGCTGCCTTGAGGTCGAGCGGATCACCATCACCATCGGCTGCCAGCACCTTCATGCCCATGGCCTTGACCCTATCGACAGCCTCAGCCAGAGGCACACCGGTCAGGATGGGGAGATGGAACAAGCTGCCCACGGTGGAGCGGACGGTCTTGGGGTTGTAGATCTCGACGCTGCCGCTGGTCAGGATCACACCGTCGGCGCCGAACGCGTCCGCGCAGCGGATCACGGTGCCGGCGTTGCCGGGATCACGCACCTGGGCGCAGATGACGATCAGCCGAGCGCCCTCAAGGTCATCCCACGTGTGGCTGAGCTGATGGCACACGGCCACGATGCCCTGGGGCGTAACGGTGTCGCTGAGCGTGCGCATCTGATGCTCCGAGGCGCGCCAAAGGGGCACCTCCACACCGTCGAGCAGATCCGCATGGCGGGAAGGGTCGTCGACGATGACCTCCTGCACCAGCCCGGGCACGGCAAGCGCCTCGCGGACGGCCTGACGGCCCTCTGCGAGGAATTGGCCCGCGACGTCCCGGCCTCGGCGCTGCGTCAAACGACGAACCGAACGCAGCACCGAGGCGGGAAGGCCAAGGGCTGCGTTCGGTTGAGGTGTCACTGAGTCCGCTTTCAGGCGGCTGCAGCGGGCTGGTTGTCCTTGGCGACGGCGACCAGGGCGTTGAACGCGGCAACGTCGTTGACGGCGAGCTCAGCGAGGATCTTGCGGTCCACCTCGACGCCAGCGTTCTTCAGGCCGTTGATGAAACGGTTGTAGGTCATGCCTTCGGCGCGGACCGCAGCGTTGATGCGCTGGATCCACAGGGCGCGGAACTCGCCCTTCTTGTTGCGACGATCGCGGTAGCTGTAGGTGTACGAGTGGAGCAGTTGCTCCTTCGCCTTGCGGTACAGACGCGAGCGCTGGCCGCGGTAACCCGATGCCTGCTCGAGAACCTCGCGGCGCTTCTTCTGCGCATTCACAGAACGCTTCACGCGTGCCATGGTGACTCCTTGAAAATTAGTTGATCAGATGACGTGGGTGGGATGCGGGCTCAGCGGCCCTTGTGCTTGCCGAGCATCTTGCGCACGGCCTTCTCATCAGCCTTGGACACCTCAGCGGTGCCCTTGAGGCGACGCAGGCGGGTGGAGGCAAACGTCTCGTTCAGGTGGCCGAGGTTGGCCTGACGACGACGGAGCTTGCCCGTCCCGGTCATCTTGAACCGCTTCTTCGCACCGGAGTGCGTCTTCATCTTCGGCATATCTCGCTCGCTTTCTACTCGATCAGAGATCGATGTCTGGGTCCATGTTGTCGGCAGGACCGCGCTTCTTCTTGTGAGGCTCGGCGTGGGCGGCAGCCCTCATCTCAGCCTCGACTGCCTTCTCGTGCTCCGCGTTCTCCTTGCGCGCCGCCATGCGGCGATCACGATCAGCGGCGGCTTCGACCTTGGCGTCGGTCTTCTTCTTGGTTGGGCCGAGCACCATCAGCATGTTGCGGCCGTCCTGCTTGGGAGCAGACTCGACGAAGCCGAACTCGGCCACGTCCTCAGCCAGGCGACGCAGCAGATCCATGCCCAACTCGGGGCGGGACTGCTCACGGCCACGGAACATGATGGTGATCTTGACCTTGTCGCCGCCCTTGAGGAAGCGGACGACGTGGCCCTTCTTGGTCTCGTAATCGTGCTGATCGATCTTGAGGCGAAGCTTCATTTCCTTGGTGGTGACGTTCGTCTGGTTACGACGGGCGTCGCGCACCTTCTGGGCGGCTTCGTACTTGAACTTGCCGTAGTCCATCAGCTTGGCGACCGGCGGGCGCGCTTGTGGCGCCACTTCGACTAGATCGAGATCGTTCTCCGCCGCCAGACGCAGGGCGTCCTCGACGCGCACGATGCCTACCTGCTCGCCGTTGGGGCCGACGAGCCGGACTTCGGGTACTCGGATGCGATCGTTGATCCGCGGTTCAGTGCTGATGGGTCCTCCAGTGAGAGAAGTGTGTGTGTCTTCCGTGACGAAAAATGGCCCCTGCGCACGCAGAGGCCACAACCAACTCCGGCAGCGCACCGCGCTGCGGGGGGTGGACCTGGCCGCCGAAGCAACTCAGGTGGGAGTGGAACTCCGCTTGATCAGGGCAGCCAGAAGCCGCCAACCTTGAAGATATTACCTGTCCACGCCCTGATCACCAAAATCGTCGGCCGCCTTCACCCACGCGAAGTCTTCGCCCTCGAACTCGACGAGGCGGAATCCGTCGGCGAACTGCTTGAGGGCGTCCCCTGCGATCACGAAGGGCACCGGGCCCGCCACGTCGATCAGCAACTTCTCCGCACCAGCGGGCTCGACGGTGGCGCACAGCTCGTCCAGCAGACAGGGCACGGGGCGGGCATCGGCCTGCCATGCCTTGAGCGAGTCGTAGCCGGTGAACGCCAGCAGGTAGCTGCCCGTCTCGTCCTTGAGCGTCACCGCAGCCATTTCAGCGTGCCGGTTGGGATCTGGCTCGTCGCCGCCCTCGTCACCACTGGCAACGATGGGCAGCAGCAACCGAGTGGTGCACAGCGCCACGAGTGCCCGGATGTAGCCCGCATGGGTGTCGGCCTTGGCGATTGCCGCGCGGGTCAACGGATCCGGTGAGCCGTCGTCGCCGGCGAAACGGGAGTTGGGCTGGGCTAGCGAGCGCAGTTCGACCATGGGAGAGACCCTAGCTTGGATCAAGGCGTAACCGCCGTGTGACAGACTTGGCCCCATGCCCATTGAGCTCATCGGCACCATCGCTGTCACCGTCGTGGCCCTCGCCGTCGCCGCGGGAATCACCGCTCGCACCGGGAGGCTGCGGCCGCTCGTGATCGGGTTGGGGCTGGCCGCCATCCCCGTGGGGCTCTACCTCACCGGGGTGCTGCAGCTCACCATCAACGGCATCCAGAGCCTGGTCGCCTGGTTCCAGCGCACGGTGTTCACCAACGCGGTCGCGTGGGGTCTGGGCCTTCTGGCCGGCGGCATTGTGTTGACCATCATTGGGCTGGTGCTGCCGAAGAAGCCCGCCCGCGAGCGTGCAGTCCAAGCGCCAGCGGCCGGCCGCGAGGTTCCGCCCGCCACGGGGCGCGCCCAGTCGCTTCCGGGCGCCTCAGCCCCCAAGCCGACGGCGGCGCCCAGCAAGCAGTCGCCCTCCCCCGCTGCGAAGCCCGCGAAGGGCAAGAACGAGCCTGGCGAGTTCGACGAGATCGAGGAGTTGCTCCGCAAGCGCGGCATCATGTGAGCTGCGAACGCCCCACAACAACCCACGCCAGAGCCGCCGCCGTCGCAGCAGCCACGGCAGCCACGAATGCCCACACCGAAAAGGGCAGCGGGGCGAAGCTCAACGCTGGGTAGCGAACAACATGGATCTGAAGCATCCCGAGAACAGCAGCCAACGTCATCAGGATGGCTGGCCATCGGTTGACCCTGGTGAAGCGATGCTGCACAGCCAATCCGACGGCCCCAACAAGCAGGAAAATCAGGGCCAAGGGTGCAGCCCACTGGCCCCCCGCAACCAACCCAATGTCACCCCAACTGACCATATGGCCGGGCACCAACCACGGGGCTGGCCACGTTGGCAGCATCATGGGGACCAACCCTGCCGAAGCAGCAGCCAACATCGCAGCGAGGAGACGGCTACCACCGCGCTTCTTCGGCGCACGCACCCAGGCGTCACTCCAAGCAAGCAGGCCAGCAATGCCGACAAGCCCAATCGCCACGAGGGCCCATGGCGATGCCGCCGCCCAGCGGGCAAAGTGCCCTGACGCCAGGGGTATGGACGCAGCGGCAAGGCAGGCCGAGATGCTTAGCCAGAGCGCAGGGACATGGCTGAAGCGCCTCCGCACGAGGCCCGCTATGATCTGGCCCACTGCGATCAGCATGGACACGAGCGCCAAGGTTGGCCCCACAGACCCCATGCCGAGCGCCTGAGGGCTCCACCAACTGACCACCTCGTACGTCGCTGCATGCGGCTGCGGCGCAGCCCAACGATAGGGCCACGTGGGCAGCATCATGATTACTGTTGAGGCCACCGCACAGCCGACGGCAAGGGCCAATCGCCAACCCATCTCCCGGAGCATCATCGCAGCTTAAACCGAGCGTTGCTACCAATGACGGCACCACTTAGACGAATGTTGACTCGCACCTTGTCCCATCCGTAGTGAACAATGTCATGTCCACCATGGGTATCGCCATAGGAAACAACCGCGTGCCACTCTGTAGCACCCGGTATGGACCCGAACAGTGCAACAGGATGCCCCGTGGACAACCAGCTACGCGCCCCAAAGGCGCCTGCCCCCCCCACTCCGACCGCGACGCCACACGCTGTCTGTTCGCATGCTCCTGGGGGTTTCGACGCGACGCTCGCGTCGGCTCAACCAGCGGGATTCAGTCGGCGGTGTAGCCCTCAGAGGTGGCCCCCTGGGCCTTCAACCAGCGGCGCAGATCCACCAGCTTGCGGCGACCATTCTCGCCCTCGAGGAACTGGATGGCGAGCATGGGCTTGCGCTTGAGTTCGCCGTCGGATTTGATCAGCAGCGAACTCCACGCGTCGCCGGGGCGTAGCCGCACGCCGGCGATCTGGTCCACCGGATAGCGGCGCAGGATGGGGCCGTTGCGCACGGTGACCACACCGTCGGCCGCCCACAGGCGCGAGTAGCCGATGGACAGCATGATGCCGATCATCACGAAGACGAAGAACAGCAGCGTGGCTGCCTGGAACCAGGTGATCTGTTCCCGGATCTCCGCACCGATCGCCCACCAGCCGAACATGGCGGAGGAGAGCAGCACGATGGACAGCACCACGGAGGTCATGAGCGCCGGAGGGCTGGTGTAGGCCAACCGCTCGGGAAGGGGCTCCCCCTCGGTGTTGGGGATCTCGGGGTTGGGTTCGGTCACAGGAGATTCCTCACAGACGGCACGCGGCCAGTTCGGTCAACAGGATGCCGCGGGCGCCCGCGTCGTGGAGACGATCCATGAGCAGGTGCGCACCCTTGCGGGGCACCAGCACCCGAACGGCGTTCCAGCCGTCCTTGGACAGCGCCGACACGGTGGGGCCCTCGACGCCCGGGGCCAGCGCGGTGGTGGCGTCGAGGTTCTCCGAGGAGACGTTGTAATCCAGCATCACGAAGTTCTGCGCCACGAGCACCGAGTGCAGGCGGGTCTGCAATGCGTCTGCGGTGGGGCCGAGATCTCCGCCGTTGCGCTTGATGAGCACGGCTTCGGATTCGCAGATGGGGTCGCCGAACATCTGCAGGCCGGCGCGTGCCATGGCGGTGCCGGTGTCCACCACATCTGCCACGACATCAGCCACGCCCAGGCGGATGGCGGATTCGACGGCGCCGTCGAGGCCCACGAGTTCGGCCTCGATGCTGCGCTCCCCCAGGTATTCCTGGAGCAGGTTCACATATGAGGTGGCGATGCGCTTGCCGCGGAGATCCTCCAGCGTCATGTTCGCGCCGTCCACCGCAGCGAAGCGGAACCGCGAGCGGCCGAAGCCCAGCGCCATGATCTCGTTGGCATCTGCCAGCGAGTCGAGCAGCATGTCGCGGCCCGTGATGCCGATGTCGAGGTGGCCGCGGCCGATGTAGATCGCGATGTCGCGCGGGCGCAGGTAGTAGAACTCGACACCGTGATCAGCGTCGATGAGGGTGAGATCCTTGGCGTCGGTGCGTTGGCGGTATCCGGCCGAACGCAGCATGTGGGATGCGGCATCAGCGAGCGCGCCCTTGTTGGGCACGGCGATGCGCAGGAAACGGTCGGTCATCTTTGGGTCCCTCAGAGGTAGCGGTAGATGTCGTCGAGGTCCAGGTCGAGCGCGAGCATCATGACCTGGAGGTGGTACAGCAGTTGGCTGATCTCCTCTGCGGTGCGTTCCTTCGATTCGTATTCGGCGGCCATCCACACCTCGGCGGCCTCCTCCACGACCTTCTTGCCAATGCCGTGGACACCCTCATCGAGGCGCTTGACGGTGCCTGACCCCTCGGGGCGGGTGCGCGCCGTCTCGGTCAGTTGCTCGAAAAGTTGTTCGAAGGACTTCACGCTGCCTGACTGTACCCGCTACAGCTTGATGCCCAGAAGCGCGTCGACGGCGGCGGACAGCTCGGGGATCGCGTCGGTGTCGTCGCCCCCGATGTTGAGGCTGGCCGCGGCCCAGGTGTCCACCGCTGCCAAGGCTTCGGGTGCGTTCAGATCCGTGCGCAGAGCGGTGCGCATCGCCGCGATGGTCTCACCGGCAGGCAAGGCAGAGCCGTTGTTGAGCACGCTGCGCCAGAGCGCGAGGCGTTCGGTGGCGCGCTCCAGTTGATCCGGCGTCCACTCCCAGTTGGAGCGGTAGTGGTTGTTGAGCAGGGCGAGGCGCACGGCCATGGGATCCGCTCCGGCCTTGCGCAGGCGGCTGACCAGCTCGAGGTTGCCCTTCGACTTGCTCATCTTCTCGCCGTCGAGCGCCACCAGGCCGGAGTGCACGAAGGCCTCCGCGAGCGGTTCGCGGCTGGCGACGATGGCCTGGGCCGCACACATCTCGTGGTGCGGGAACACCAGATCAGCGCCGCCACCCTGCACGTCGAAGTTGGGGCCAAGGAACCGCAAGGCGATGGCGGTGCACTCGATGTGCCAGCCCGGCCGGCCGGCGCCGAGCGGAGAGGACCAGCTGGGTTCGCCGTCGCGGGAGTAGCGCCACACCAGGCTGTCCAGGGGATGCCGCTTGCCGGGGCGCTCCGGGTCACCGCCGTTGTCACGGAAGCGCTCGATCATCGCGGCCTCGTCGAGATGGCTGACCCCGCCGAAGCCGGGCGCGGCCACGGTGTTGAAGTACCAATCAGGGTGCTCGTCGTCGCCCACCTGGTAGATCAGCCCGGTGGGCAGCAGGTGTTCGATGAGTTCGGTGACGCAGGCGATGGATTCGACGGCGCCGATGTAGTTGTTGGGTGGAATGACGCGCAGATCCTGCATGTCGCTGCGGAACAGCTCCGTCTGATCCTCGGCCAGCTCTTCCCATTCGACGCCGGTCTCCGCGGCGCGCTCAAGCAGCGGGTCGTCCACATCGGTGACGTTCTGCGTGTAATCCACCGCGAGGCCGAGATCCCGCCACACGCGGTTGATCAGGTCGAAGGTCACGTAGGTGTTGGCGTGGCCCAGATGCGTGGCGTCGTAGGGGGTGATGCCGCACACATACATCCGCGCCGTGTCGGTGTCGCCAGCCACGGCGACCTGGCCCAGCGAAGCGGAATCAAACAGGGTCAGCTCACCCGGCACGTCTGCACCCGACGGCGGCAGGCTCGGGACATCAACGGTTTCCCACGCATACATGGGTCACAACTTACCCGCTACATGGGAGGCCACGGGATACTCGGCCACCGCTCAGACGGCTGGGGCATTACGCCCTCAGCGAGCAGCGTCTCCGCGCGGGCCGTCACCGCCTCCCACTCTTCGTCTGCCAGGCCGGGCGCGAGCGGAGCGTCGATGCCTGCGGCGCGGGCGGCGAGGGCGAGCTCGTCGTCGGTGAGTGGGTCGCCTGCCCAGCCCCACAGCACGGTGCGCAGCTTGGTGTGGTGGTGGAGGGAGACGCCGTGGTCGACGCCCTTCAGGGCTCCGTCGTGCGAGAGCACGTGGCTGGCCTTGCGATCTGAGTTGTTCAGGATCGCGTCGAAGAGCGCCAGTTGGCGAAGCCGGGGGTCGTCGCGGTGGGCGAGCACGACGGGCCGGTCGTCGCCGGATAGGCCCGTGAGGATGGGCAGCCACGTTTCGTCGACCGCGGTGGGTTCGAGCAGGTCGATGAGCTCCGACGGCGCACCGTCGACCCAGCGCTGAACCGAGCCTTCCCCGAGCGGCCCCTCCCACCACACGGTGAGAGGCACCAGTCCGAGGCCCAGTTCCTCGGACAGGTGGTAGGCGGCAACTTCGCGGTGGCCCAAGGTCGCCGTCGGGAAATCCCAGAGGGGGGCCTCGCCGGCCACGGGCTTGTAGACCCAGTGGCGATCCTGCTCGTCCGCGGCCAGGAACGTGCCGTTCGAGGCGTCCACCAGCCGCCCCAGGAGGCTCAGCGCGCCGCTGGGGCCGGTCATCCGAACAGGGGGCCCCGGTAGCCGTTGGCGCGGGGGCAGATGTGGCCCTCCGGGTCCAGCGGTTGGCCGCAGGCTGGGCATTGTGGACGGCCGGAGGCGACGATGAGTTCGGCACGCGAGGAGAATTCCCGCGCCATGACGGGGGTCATCCGCACCTGGACCAGCGAGTTCTCGCCGTCCTCATCCGGCTCCTGGGAGAAGAGCTCGAGAACGAGCCGGGCCCGCTCGTGATCCCATGCCAAGCCGATGGCGGCGGCCCTGAAGGCGACCTCAACGGGGGCATCCAGCGGCCCCATGTCTGCCGGGGGTTGGCGGGGCGGCACCTCGTGGCCCAACTCGGCGAGCTGATCCAGCACCTCCCCGACGCGGACGCCCAGCAGCATCGCCTGTTGCTTCTCCAACGCGATGGCCACCAGCCGGTTGCCTTGCGCCATCTGGATGAGGAACAGGCGCTCGCCGGGTGCGCCGATGGTGCCGACGACGCAGCGGTCCGGGTGGTCGAACTCGAGCATCATGGGCTCAGCCTACTTCCGCGACGTCGCCGCCGCCGATGGTGGGCGCAGCGTGCGGGTTCGAGCCCAGCATGGCCGCCAAGTCTCCCCCCATGTTGACGCAGAGCACCAGCGGCCGCTCGCCCTGATAGTCGATCACGCTGATCCCGGCCGGGTGCACGTGAAGGCGTTGGAACTGATCCAGCTCCATGCCGAAGGCGTGCGCGAGGATCGCCTTGATGGGGTCGCCGTGCGAGAACACGACGATCACGTCGCCCTTGTCATGACGGGCGGCCACCTCCGAGATCGCCTCGGTGGTGCGTTGGAACATCCCCAGCAGGGATTCACCTCCGGGGAAGGCCACGACGGAGGGCCTGGCCTGCACGTCGGCCCACACCTCCTTGGAACTCAGGTCCCCGAGCTTGGCCCCCGTCCATTCCCCGTAGTCGCATTCGCTGACGCCGTCGAGCACCTGCGCATCCGGGAAGCCGGCGATGGTGGCAGTCTCCACGCACCGCTGGATGGGCGAGGTGTAGGCGGCCGCGATGGGCACGCCCTGCAGCGCCCGGCCCACCTCCTCCGCCTGGGCGCGCCCCACGTGATCGAGGCTCACGCCCGGCGCGCGCCCGGCCAACACGCCGGCCGCGTTCGCCGTCGATCTGCCATGCCTGATCAACACCACCTTCGTCATGGCGCCCAAGCCTAGTTGGAGGGGTAGAGTGACCGAGGTTTCGTTCCGGAGGGAAGCGTCAATGGACTGGTTGCAGGCGATCGTGCTGGGCATCGTGCAGGGCCTCACCGAGTTTCTGCCCATCTCATCGAGCGCGCACGTCTCGATCGTGGGCCAGCTGTTCTTCGAAGGGAAGGACCCAGGAGCGGCCTTCACTGCCGTGACGCAGCTGGGCACGGAGACAGCGGTGCTGGTCTACTTCCGCAAGGACATCTGGCGCATCCTCACCCAGTGGTTCGGTTCACTGCGGGGCACCGTTGACCGCTCGGATCCGGATGCGCGGATGGGGTGGCTGGTGATCATCGGCTCCATCCCCATCGTGGTGCTGGGTCTGCTGTTCCAGGACGCCATCGACACGACGCTGCGCAACCTGTGGATCACCGTGGCGATGCTGGCCGGCGTGGCCATCATCCTCGCCATCGCCGACAAGTTCGGCGAACGCAACACGAAGGACCTGAAGCAGCTCACCTGGCGCGACGGCCTGCTGTTCGGCCTCTTCCAGGCCGCGGCGCTGATTCCTGGCGTGTCGCGTTCGGGCGCCACCATCTCCGGCGGCCTGTTCCTGGGCTATGACCGCCCTGCCGCCACCCGATACTCATTCCTGCTGGCCATCCCGGCGGTGTTCGGCTCCGGCCTTTACCGCCTGAAGGACATTGGCGGCGACGCGAGCGCTGCGTGGGGCCCCACCGTCGTGGCGACGGTGCTGTCCTTCTTCATCGGCTACGCCGTGATCGCATGGTTGATCCGCTATGTGTCCACCCACAACTTCCGCATCTTCGTTCTCTACCGCCTGGCCATCGCCGCCGTGGTCGCGGTGTTGCTGCTGACCGGCGTGTTGGCCGCGGCCTAGGCTGGTTGTCGTCATGCAGTTGAGACCACTCGGTGCCACCGGCCTCCATGTGTCCCCCCTCGGGTTGGGCACCATGGCGTGGGGCCGCGACGTCGATTGGGCCACTGCGCGCAACCTCCTCCACGATTTCGTCGACGGCGGGGGCAACCTCGTCGACACGGCTCCGGCCTATGGCGCCGGGGTCGCCGAGAAGATGATCGGCAAGGCGCTCCAGGGCGGGCTACCGCGTGAGTCGTTGGTGATCGCCACCAAGGCAGGCTTCGTGGTGCGCGACGGGCGCCGCGTCATCGACACCTCGCGCGGAGCGCTCCTGGACGACCTGGTGCAATCGCTGCGTCGCCTCGGGACGGATCACGTGGATCTCTGGCAGGTGCACGCCTGGGGCGAGGCTCCGCTGGATGAGACCCTCTCTGCGCTCGACACCGCCGTCGCCCGGGGCATGGCCCGCTACGTGGGCGTGTCGAACTTCGTGGGCTGGCAGAGCGCCACGGCCGCCACGTGGCAGGAGGCGGATCGGGCCCGCACCACGCTCTCCAGCATCCAGGTGGAATATTCGCTGCTGGCCCGCCGCGCCGAGGTGGAGGTCATCCCCGCCGCCGCCCACCACGGCCTGGGCGTGCTGGCCTGGTCTGGCCTTGGGCGGGGGGTGCTGACGGGCAAGTACGCCGGAGGTCGCCTCCCCCGGGGCTCTCGTGGCGCCTCCGAACACTTCGGCTGGTTCGTGGAGCCGTACCTGCAGCCCCGGTCGTCGGCCATCGTCGACGCCGTGGCCCATGCCGCTCAGGGCTTGGGGTTGACGGCCTCCCAGGTGGCCTTGCTGTGGACGCGGGACGCTCCCCAGGTTGCCTCCGCGTTGGTGGGGCCGCGCAGCGCCGATCAACTCGCGGAGCTCATGGCCACCGAGAGCAAGGCTCTGGTCTCCCCCATCGTCGCAGCCCTCGATGACATCTCCGGCGGCCCCAACGCGCTGCGGCCCACCGTCGCCTGATCCGGCCAGGCACGCAGCTAGCGCAGTTCGAACACGACGTGGTGCACGCCGTCGTCATCGATCTCGAGGTTGAGCACCCCAGTGATGTCTGCCAACTCCCCCGAACCTGAACCGGGCACAATCTCGTAGCGCAGTTCCTGCGCGCCGCCCGCCATCGTGCCGAACTGCTGGAATGCGACGGTGCCCTGACGGCCGTCGATGCGCCCCTCGAAGACTTCCATGGCCACATACCCCGCGGTGCCGTTGGCTGGGTCACCGGCCGACACCATCAGGCCCTTGCTGACGCCCTCTGCGTCCCCACGCCACACCTTGGCGAAGTCGAACCTGCCGGTGGTGGGCAGGATCGCCTCGATGGGGGTGATCTCGATCTCGAAGGTTGCGTTGGCCATGACTGCCCTCCTTGAAGAACGCGCCCCACACCAGGTGCGCCTCGGTGGTGCAAGCGTAACCCGATTTGCCTGACCCCCCGGGTGACCTGCTAGAGTTTCTTGTCGCACTCCAGTTGAGGAGTCACCTTGTCCGGGTGGCGGAATTGGTAGACGCGCTAGCTTGAGGTGCTAGTGCCCTTTATCGGGCGTGGAGGTTCAAGTCCTCTTTCGGACACGCAGGAAACCCCTGGTCAGAAGCTTCTGACCAGGGGTTTTCGCTTCCCTCCGCCTCAGGCCAGGCAGCCCGTGATCGAACCGAAGTGACGCGACACGGAACACATGACGTAGTTGTGCGCGAACGGGCCCGGATCAGCCTTGTACGCCTCCAGCGGCAGCACCACACGGTAGGCCAGACGCTCCCCGCCCTTGGCCTCCCAGATCCGGTAGGTGATGTCCTGCACCACGCCCGGAGCCCGGTCCAGCTCAGCGTGCGCCGCGCAGACAGCCACCTCTGCCGGGACGCTGAAATCCTCGAGCATGTCGCCGAAGGCCTGTTTGGCCTCTTCATAGCCATCAGGCGTGGACTCCAGCCTGAAGGCTGGCAGCCGGTCGACCACCTTGGCCCCCTCCACTGCAGCGTCCAACATGTTCTCGCAGAACTCTCTCGGGGTGGTTGAGCGAGGGGAAGGCATCAAGTGGATGAGGGTCATCCGGAGGTCCGTTTGCTGATTGGCGATGGTGATTCTGGACACCCCGCTGTCGTCCGCAACGGTCTCGAGCACCTCGAAGCCTTCGGGCAGCTTCAGCCCGATGGGCCCGGCGTAGATGTCCTGCTCCGTCAGCTTCATGTCGCGGGCAGAGGCGGGTACGCGCCGCAGCGCTTCCAGCGCATCAACCCGGGGCAGATCCTCTGCCGCCCACTGGCAGTCGATCTCGGCTCCCACGCCCCGGGCCACCGCGCATCGCGCGTAATCAACGGTGGCAGTGAGCTTCGGCTCCACCGCGTCCTTCGAGAGGTAGTTGGCGGTGACCTTGTAGGCGCTGCCGTCAGGCATGCGGAACACGGCAAACTCAGTGATTTCCTCCACCTGGCGATCCACCACGCCAGCGACGGCACACACCACCGCGTCCACGCTTCCGTCTCCCAGGGGGATGGGATCCGTGAGGACCGGCTCGCCTTGAACGAGCTCTTCGTGGTTCCCCCTCGACAGGAGACATTCCGCGGCAGCAGTGTCAGCGCTGACCGGATCCCAGCTGTACAGCACAGCAATCAGCGGGGAGGACAGGACAGTACGGGTTGGGTTGTCCCTGTTCACCTCAAAATCCGAGAACGTTCGCGCCTCGAACAACCCCAGCCGCACCGTGCTGTTGGTCAGCTTCGCCTTCGACGGGAAGTGGCTGCGCACCAAGGGCGGCGCCACGTCCGGAGTGGGATCCATGGTGACGTTCGGCGGCGCCGGAGGAGGCGGGGTTGTCTTGCCCTTCTGCGGAGACGCCTGCGGGGTGGTTGGCTCCGGCGCCGGGGAGGTCGACACGACGGGGCCAGGCTCCGCCGTGCGCGAGCCGGTCACCGCAAGGGCGCCCCAGATCATGGCCACGGCCAGTACCAGGGCGGTGCCAACGCTGAGCAGCCAGGTGGTTGGGCTGGCTGGCGTCGATGCGCGCTGAGGCTGACCAGATTGTGGATGTGGAAGCTGTTGCACACTGTCACGATACCGAGGCGGGAGGTCGCTGGCCGTTCGGTAGGCTGGATATCCCGTAGCCACAGGAGTCAGACATGGGAATTCTCAGCAAGCTGTTCGGCCGCTCGTCGGATGATGACGCTCCCGTCACGCTGAGTCCGTTCAGCTCCGACGGCGTGCGTCCCAGCGTCGAAGCCCTCATGGCCGCCATCGGGAAACTGGCAGATGCCATGGACACGGATGACGCCCCCCTGTCCAACCCCGGCTGGCGCGGCCGGCTGCGGGATCTGCGCAACGCCCGCGGCGAACTGCGCCTGCTCACCCGGAAGCCCGCCTTCACCAAGGACGATCTGTTCGAGGTCCTCACCACCGTGCGCCCCCTCTACCGCGGGGAGCCCCCGAAGGACTTTGCGCATCTGGCAGAGCTCAACACAGCGGTGGTGGACGCCATCGAAGCCGTACATCAGGCGGCCCGCTGAGCCCGAAGGGATCTGCATCGTAGCTCGCAGGTTCACTGAGCGTTCACCCACCCCACCTTGAGTTTGCCCCAGGCAGGCTCCATAGAGTGGTGTGCATGGCGACTTTCGCGGACACCGCTGCAATCAATCTCCGGCTTGGCCTGCTGGGTCTTCCCCTCGTCGAGGGCAAGGATTCAGAGGAGGCCCTTAACCTGGTGCGGCCCGTGCTGGCCCGCCAGCGGGAGTTCAACCGCCGGCTCGCGCACCGCCTCCCGGCCGTGGACACCCGCATCCAGAACTTCCTCGACGCCTATCTCGAGGGCACTGGCGCCGAGCCCCACCTACCGCGGCAGACCCTGGTGCTCGATCAGGCCGGGCTGGCCCGCGAGATGAGCCTCCCCGTCGACGGCGACACCTTCGCGTCGGCGCAACTCACCAGCTACCGCCTCGTCAACGGCGTGCTCCACAACCCGGCCAATGACCGCCGCACCACCAAGGGTGTGTTCCACATCGCGGAGGGCGGCCTCCCCATCCAGGACGACAAGATCGCGGTGCCTCGCGCCACCTTTGGCAAGCTGCTGGAGCACGCGTTCCAGGCCCCAGAGGATTCCCTGGTCCTGCCCTACACCTCGGAGCAGCCTGAGCCATCGTCATGTTGGGTTTCGCTGCTGCTGCGCCCCATCGTGGTGCCCGAGGTGCCCGGCTACATCCATGAGAAGACCATGGAGACCCGCTTCTTCGCGCCCGCCACCTTGATGGCCAACCTCGACTTCGTGGAGGGCATCTTCGGCAACGGCGGGGATCCGTACATCCCGGAGAACGACGCCAGCCTCAACCCGGAGACGTGGACTGGCCACACCGGTGCCGTCATCCTGGCACCCCACCTCACGAAGCTGACCAAGAAGGAGTTGGGTCTGCCCCACTTCGATGACGCCACAGAACGGCAGCGTCGCGACGGCATGTGCTGGACGGAGGAGGACGAGCTCTACAACGGCGGTTCCGCCTTCAAGGCCTGTGCCCGCGACGAGCGCGGCGTGATCGTCACCGTCATCGCAGACAACTACTTCGGCTACTGCAAGAAGGAGGTCAAGGCGCAGATCAGCTACGCCGCGAACCTCCTCGGCCTCGTCGAGGAGGAGCACGCCGGCGGCGCCATCGCGTTCCCCCGCTACAACCTGGGCCAAACCTTCACCGACACCTATGCCTCCGAGGACTACCGCATCGCGGATGTGATCGCCCGCAACCCGGAGCGCTTCCAGCTGCAGCCGGAGGGGCACGCGCTGGACGTGGAGCAGCCGGATGTGGTGCTGGTGCCGGAACGCTCAAGCTACTCGCTGCGCGATTCGACGGTCAGCTGGAGTCTGGACGGGGTCACGCACTCCATCCAGCTGCGCGACGGAAAGCGCTACGTCGGCCCTGATGGCTACATCGTCGAGCTCGGCCACATCGCGGCAGATGGCGCCCAGTGGACGCTGCTGGGCACCTCCCCCGTGGCCACGAACTGCCACAAGCCCGCCACCGTCTCAGGCGGCGGCAAGTCCGAGATCTCCAAGTCCATCACGGACGCCTTCGTGTTCGGCAACGCCTACGTCAACGACTTCGCCGAGGACATGGCCGCCGTCGCGGAGATCGTGCACCGTGACTTCTCCACCCGGTTCGCGGACCCGGCGGCCAACGATCACCGGCCGCTCCTGTCGGATGAGCGCAGCGTGGGCTCCGTCATCAAGCTGCTCACCCCCAGCCGGGAGTTCACCGAGGAATACAACGCCTGGTTGGCCGGCATCGAGCACCACATCAAGGAACTCGTGTTCGTGGTGAAGCGGTTCTACCGGCCCGAGTGGGGCGCGGATTGGGCCTCGCACTTCTCGGTGGGCCGCATCAACGGCCGCGCCGGGCACGCCCTGCGCCTCGACGGCGACAAGATCACCGTGAACATGCTGCGGGTGGGCTTTGCTCCCGACGGAGCGTGGCGCCTGTTCGGCCTGCGCCACGACTACCACCCCTGCGCCAAGGTGCAGACGGAAGACGACATCAGCGCGTCCATCGTCGTGCCGGGAGCAGCGGCCGGGCGTGAGGATGGCCTCTCGCGCAAGTTCGTCACCAACTGCGAGCAGCTGCTGTTCCAGCGCCCGGATGACGCCATCCACCGCGGGTATGACAAGCAGGCGGAGGCGGACATCGCTGCTGGGGCGTTCATCAGCAACTTCGAGCCCCTCACCCGGCGTGACGCGCAGGATCTGGTGGACAACGCCATTGAGTTCTCGAAGTTCACCAAGCCCATGCAGAAGCTGATCCGGCGTGTGGCGAAGGGTGACCGGACGGCCGAGTTCTTCGTCTCGTCAGCCCATCCACGCATCATCAACGGGGCTCGTTCGAAGAACCCGCGCTACCTGCAGGTGCGGCCGGATCTTGCCAACCCGAAGGCCACCGCGATGGCGGAGATGGTTTCGCGGTTGCATCGCCAGCTTCCGATGGAGGCGCCGCTGCGTCTGCCGGTGGACATCGTGGCCGCCGGGCGCCGCAACAACGCGGCGGAGGAAGGCGTGCCACCGCTGTGCTCGTACGCCCCGCTGCACTACATGGAGTTGCCCGAGCTGTTCATGGAGTTCATCTCGTCCATGACGGGCAAGTCCCCGTCGACGACGGGTGCCGGCTCCGAGGGGGCCATGACGAAGGGGCCGTTCAACGCGCTGCCTTCGGTGATTGACCTCAATGCGGCGTTCCTGTCCTTCGCCCTCACCGGCTACGACGGCTGGCTTTCCAGCGCCGGCGTGATCGGCCCCAACGTCCGGGTGGACCACGACATCTCGCTGCTGGTGCCCGAAGTGTTCAGCCGGATGTCGCCCAGCGAGCGCGACGCGAAGAACCTCATCGCGGAAGGCGCGCTGGAGCGGGTTGCGGATTACGAGCACAACGGGGAGCTGTTGGAGGCCTCCCGCCTGGGCTACCGCATGACGGCCCGCTTCCAGTCGAAGTACTTCGGACGCATCTTCATGCACCCGCATGTGGTGTTCTTGGAGCCCATGCTGAAGCCAGAGTTGCAGGACGCGCAGGCCTACGCAGATTCGGTGCGCACCATCGTGACCACGCATCAGCGCGTGGCCCAGTCCTACGTCGACGACGGCACCATCGCGCTTGCCGTGCCGCCCATCCGGGCGTTGCTGGAGATCATGGCGCACGGGCGCACGGCCGATGGCCTCACCCTGCATGATCCGGAATTCCGGGCGCGCTTCGAGCGCGAGGACGTGTTGGCGTCAGAGTGGTACCTCGACAGGCTCAAGTCCAAGACCGCGGCAGATGCGAAGTTGGCAGAGATGGCCACCGGCGCCATGCAGCGCTTCATCGGGGAGGAGGCCAACGCGCGTGCGGCGGCCCGCTTGGGCATCGAGGAGAAGATCTCCGCGATGCAGTCCAAGCTGAAGAGGTCCTCCAACGGTGAGGCGGCAGAGCAGCTGCGCGGCACGCTCGGCAGGCAGGTGGATTGGCGGCTCTGACGCTCAGCCCAGCAGGCCCTCGACGAGTTCGTGCGTGAGCTCGTCGAGGGTGTCCAGCACCGTGGTCTGATCGAGGAGATCCTGCGACGGAGGGTGGAAGTGCGGCGGCACGGCCACCACCGCCATGCCCGCGGCAAGTGCAGATTTGATGCCGTTGGGCGCATCCTCCACAGCAACCGAGCGAGTGGGGTCGACGCCAAGCAGCTCACAGGCCTTGAGGTAGCCGTCGGGCGCGGGCTTGCCTCGCTCGACCTCCTCCGTGGAGACGGTGACCGAAATCACATCGCCCAGCCCCAGCACCTCGACGCCGGTCTCGATCAGGAGCCGCGGCGACGAACTGGCAATGGCGATGGGGTAACGCTCAGCCATGCGTCGGACGGCCTCCACTGCGCCGGGCAGCAGATCGACGCCCTTGCGGTACTCAGCCGCCATCCCCTCGATGGTGCGCCGAGCCGCCTCGTCGGGCCCGTACGGGAGGCCAACCACCTCGGACAGGTGCCTGGCCCACTCCTGCGTCGACATCCCCATCATCGCCTGGGTGGAGCCTTCGGGCCACGGAAGACCGGCCTCGGCGGCGAGACCGCGCCGCACCACGTCCCACTTCTCCTCGGTGTCGGTAAGCGTGCCGTCCATGTCGAAGACGATGGCCTCTGGGCGCATGGAAACTCCTTTGGTCTGAGACAGATGGCACCAGCCTAGTGCTGCGGTAGCATGGGCCTCCTGCTGAGCGGTTGAATCCGGTGTGATCCCGGAACTGTCGCGCAACCGTGATCCCGCAGCCGCGGGGAGTCGGACCACCGCTTGGCAGTACGGTTACACCTCCGTCGCGACCAGCGGAACCGCCCAGGGCGACGGACCAGATGAAGAAGGTTCGACCCCAATGCTCCGACGCACCACCCTCGCCCGCTGGGCGATTCCCGCCACCGCCGCGCTCGCGCTAGGCCTGGCCATCCCAGCCCTGAGCGCCACCGCTGATACCTCCGCCGCTGAGAACTGCGTGCAGGCCGGCAACGTCTGGGTCCAGGCGGCCTATGACGAAACCGTCAAGGGCGCCTGCGCCACCGAGTTCGCCACCGCACAGGACGCGCTCACCGCCAGCGGCCTGTCGGCAGACAAGGGCTGGGTTCAGACCGTCGACGGGCGCACCGCCGCAGATCCGGAGTGGTGGTCCGTCTACTCACTGACGCCGGATGCCAACGGCTCCTACAAGGTTGACTGGGATTTCGCCCAGGTTGGTGTGGCTGAGCTCAAGATGAACCCGTCGTCGGTTCTGGCCCTGCAGTTGCAGGCGGACTGGTCCAAGGATTCGGTGGCCCCGGCTGTGAACCCTCTGGGGGGCGTGACCCTCACCAAGAAGGCCGCTGAGCCCACCGCCACCACCGCTGCACCCACGCGCCCCGGCCCGCCCAAGACCGGTCGCTGATGCGTTCTCGTTCCGCCGCGGCGTTCTGCGCCCTCGTGCTGGCCACAGCCAGCGCGTGGGCGTCGGCGCCTACCGCCTCTGCGGTTACCGTCTCCACCGGGCACTGCTCGACGAAGACGGGCGTCACCCTCGTCGTCGACCATCAGGCGTTGGGCGGCGGGACGATCATCAAGTGCGTGGAAGGGCTTCCGGCTGGCTCCAGTGGGCTGGAATTGCTCGACGCCGCTGGGCTCTCCCGTGAGGGAACGCAGCACGACGGCTCAAGCTTCGTCTGCCGGGTGGGGGGACGGCCCGCCGCAAACGAGACCTTCGCGCTGCAATCCGGCGAGGAGTACCGGGAGACATGCATCAACACGCCGCCCGAGGACGCCTTCTGGGGCTACTGGCACGCCACCAACGGCGGCAACTGGACGTTCTCGTCCTGGGGCGCGGGCAACCGCGAAGTCATCCCAGGCGGTTACGAGGGCTTCTCCTTCTCGCTGAACAACTCCACCGGCTCCAACCCGCCGCCGGGCGTCAAACCCTCCCATCCGGTGGTCACTCCCACCCCAACGCCAACGGCCACGCCCACACCCACTGTCGCGGTGCAGCCTGCCAAGCCGACGGCGTCGGCCAGCGCAGAGCAGCCGGTGAAGCCGAAGGCTTCGGCTGGGGCCAGCGCACCTGCTGAGCCCACCGTCGAACCGAGCGCCACGCCCACGCCATCGTCGACACCTGGCTCCACTCCGCAGTCACCGTCGCCGGAACCCGAGCCGACGACGGCCTCACCGAGCACTCCCCCAGTCACCACCCAGGCCACCACGTCGGAGGCTCCAGAGCCCTCCGCAGCTCCAGTGCCGGCCGTGGTGGAGGACGACGGCCCGCCGGTGGGCACCTTCATCGGCTTGGGCGCGGTGGCGGCGCTCGGCTTGG
>JAUNUF010000035.1 GCA_030538315.1 Propionibacteriaceae bacterium | reverse complement strand
CTCCGAGGAACGAGGAGCGTGTCCGGTCGAAGGACGCCAAGGATCCGCACCCGCATGAAGACTTCACCCCGCACACCACTTTCGAAAGGTTCGCTGACGCATGGCTGACGACGTCGACAAGGACGAACTCAAGGCACCCGCGCTGGGCCGCGTGGATCCCATCGACCTGCAGGTCGAGATCCAGAACTCCTACCTTGACTACGCGATGAGCGTGATCGTCGGGCGCGCCCTGCCCGACGTGCGTGACGGCCTCAAGCCCGTGCACCGTCGCGTCCTCTACGCGATGTGGGACGGCGGCTACCGCCCAGACCGCGGCTGGAACAAGTGCTCCCGCGTGGTGGGCGAGGTCATGGGCCTCTACCACCCCCACGGTGACTCCGCGATCTACGACGCCCTCGTGCGCCTCGCCCAGCCGTGGGCGATGCGCCTCCCGCTGGTGGCCGGCCAGGGCAACTTCGGCTCGCAGGGCAACGACAAGGCCGCGGCCATGCGGTACACCGAGTGCAAGATGGCCAACCCCGCCGTCGAGATGGTGCGCGAGATCGAGCAGAACACGGTCGATTTCCGCCCCAACTACGACAACCGCGAGATGGAGCCGTCGGTGCTCCCGGCGCGGTTCCCGAACCTGCTGGTCAACGGCTCCACCGGCATCGCCGTGGGCATGGCCACCAACATCCCCACCCACAACCTGCGCGAGGTCAACGACGCGGTGCAGTGGGCGCTCGCCAACCCGACGGCGTCGCGCGAGGAACTCCTCGAGGCCGCGATGCAGCGCATCCAGGGCCCGGACTTCCCCGGCGGCGGCCTGATCGTCGGCCGTTCCGGCATCGAAGAGGCGTACCGCACTGGCCGCGGCTCGGTCACCATGCGCGCGGTGATCGAGATGGAGGAGGACAAGAACGGCCGTCAGCTGCTTGTCATCACCGAGCTGCCGTACATGACCAACCCGGATACGCTCGCGCTGCGCATCGCGGATCTGGTGAACTCCGGGCGCCTCACGGGCATCTCCGACATCCGAGACGACACGTCGGCTCGTACCGGCCAGCGTCTGGTCATCGTGCTGAAGCGCGACGCCCAGCCGCGCGTCGTGATGAACAACCTGTACAAGCACACCGCGCTGCAGGACACGTTTGGCTGCAACATGCTGGCAATCGTCGACGAGGTGCCCCGCACGCTGCGTCTGGATCAGTTCATCTCGCTGTGGATCAAGCACCAGCTCGAAGTCATCCGTCGTCGCACCCAGTGGCAGTTGGAAGAGGCTGAGCGCGCCGCGCACCTCGACCGCGGCCTGGTCAAGGCCCTCAACATGCTCGACGAGGTCATCGCGCTCATCCGCGCGAGCCGCACGGCCGACGAGGCGAACCAGGGGCTGCAGGAGCTGCTCGGCATCGACGAGCTGCAGGCCCGCTTCATCCTGGACACCCAGCTGCGCCGCCTGGCGTCGATGGAGATCCAGAAGATCATGGATCGCCTGGCTGAGCTTGAGCGCAAGATTGCGGATCTGAAGGACATCCTCGGCGACGAGGACCGTCAGCGCACGATCATCGCCACCGAGCTGCAGGAGATCGTCGACAAGTACGGCGACGAGCGCCGCACGCGCATCGTCGCCGCGGATGGCGATTTCTCCGAAGAGGATTTCATCCCCAACGACGACATGGTGGTCACCATCACGCACGGCGGCTACGCCAAGCGCACGCGCGCGGATCAGTACCGCGTGCAGAAGCGCGGTGGCAAGGGCGTGCGCGGTGCGTCGCTGCGTGCCGACGACGAGGTGCAGCACCTCTTCACGTCCACCAACCACCAGTGGATCCTGTTCTTCACCAACTTCGGGCGGGTGTACCGCGCGAAGGTGTGGCACCTGCCGGAGGCGGGTCGCGACGCGAAGGGCGGCCACGTCGCCGGCCTGATGAGCTTCCTGCCGGACGAGCGGATCGCCCAGGTCCTCACGATCGACTCGTACGAGGATGCGCCGTACCTGCTGCTGGCCACGAAGAACGGCCTGGTGAAGAAGACCGAGCTGAAGGCCTATGACTCGCCGCGTCAGGCGGGCGTGATCGCCATCAACTTCCGCGAGGAGGGCGACGAGCTGATCGGCGCCTCCCTGGTGAGCCAGCTCGACGACGTGTTGTTGATCTCCCGCAAGGGTCAGGCCATTCGCTTCGAGGCCACCGACGCGCAACTGCGCCCCATGGGCCGCGCCACGTCGGGCGTCACAGGCATGAAGTTCCGCGAGGGCGACGAACTGTTGTCGATGGCCGTGCTGCGCGCGGATGAGGATCAGTCCGAGCGGTTCGTGTTCACCGTCACCGACGGTGGCTACGGCAAGCGCACGGCGGTCGACGAGTACCGGGTGCAGGGTCGCGGCGGCCTGGGCATCAAGGCCATGAAGCTCAACGAGGACAGGGGCAAGCTCGTGGGTGGCCTCATCGTCGGTGAGCAGGACGAGGTCATCGCCATCAAGATCTCGGGCCAGGTGACGCGCTCGGCTGTCTCTGACGTTCCTGCGAAGGGTCGCGACACCATGGGCGTGAAGTTCGTCGGCGTGCGCGGCGACGACGAGGTGAGCGTGATTGCGCTGTACCCCGAATCTGAAGACGCTGATGAGGACGCTGCAACGGACGAAGCCGTAGACGGTACCGTAGGGGAAGCCGCGGCTGAAGAGGCCGCGGAAGTGAGCCCTGAGGAGTCAACTGATGAGTGACGCGCCGCGCTGGCCTGGATCCGACGGCGGTCCCGGCCTGGACTTCTCGCCCAACCGTACGGAGGAGCCGGCAGATTCGCCTGAAGCCGCGGCGTCGGCTGCTGACGATCAGGCGGACGAGTCGATTGAGGCTGATTCTGCTGCGCCGGATACTGCTGATTCTGGTGTGGCGGATGATGGGCCGGCGGAGTTTGACCCTGCTGGTGATGACACCCAGGTGCACAGCCCCGTCTCGCTTGAGTCCCCCGTCGATGTGACGGACGATGCGCGCAGCCGCTTCGAGGCCGACAGCAGCCTGTTCCGCGCCGACGCTGCAGATGCCGATGCACAGGGCGTCGCGCCGGTGCCGCCGCGGGCGGCTGAGCGTGTGGCCCGCACGGCCCAGGAGTGGGCGTCGCTCCCGGTCGATGCGGGTGCGGTTGGTGCTGGGGCTGCTGGTGCGGGTGCTGTGGGCGCTGGCGCCGTGGCTGGTGCCGCCACGTCTCGCTCGTTCACTGGGCCGTTGGGCCTGCGCGGCGATGTCGCCGAGGACGCGGATCCGCTGCCCCTCGATGAGGTCGCGGAGGTGAAGGCTGGAGCTGCCAAACCGGCCGCCACCAAGCGTCGCCCCCGCCGCACTCGCAAGGCGCGCCTGCGCGTGGTGCGGATCGACCCATGGTCGGTGATGAAGACCACGTTCCTGTTCGCCATCGCCTTCGGGATCATGATGGTGGTGGCCACGTTCGTGCTGTGGTCGATGCTCGCGGGCGCTGGCACGCTGGAGCAGGTCAATACGCTGCTCAACCAGCTGTTTGGTGACCAGAACACTGAGTTCGACGTGACGCAGATCCTGAGCATGAACCGGATCCTGGGCTTCTCGGCGATCTTGGCGGCCATCAACGTGGTGATCATCACGGCGTTGGCCACGTTGTTCGCCTTCCTGTACAACCTCGCGGCCACCATGATGGGCGGCCTTGAGGTGACGCTGGCTGAAGACTGATTGCTTGGGCTGAGCCGCCGTCGTCGCCGGTTTGCGACGGCGGGGCTCGCTCCGCTACAGTTGGTCGTCGGTACACGGGCCTATAGCTCAGGCGGTTAGAGCGCATCCCTGATAAGGATGAGGTCGCTGGTTCAAGTCCAGCTAGGCCCACCAATGAACCCCTAGGTGACTAGGGGTTTTACTTTTCCGTGCCTGTCGGGGGCCCAGCGGAAGCGTGCCGGAACTCTCCGGCACTCCCTCGCCGCTCGCCACGAAGCTCCAAATCGCGCCTCCGCCTCTATGCGTTCGCGGAGATCCTCGCGGATGGCGCCGTCTCCAGTGAAAACGGTATCGTAAGTAGACTGAAAATAGTATGGTAGAAACCCTGAAAATGGTATGGTAGCTCCATGGAGTACCTCCCACGGACGGTCGATGCGGAGCTCGACGCACTGCTTCCCCATGTCAGCGCGATCGCTCTTGATGGGGCCAAGGGTGTCGGCAAGACCGATACTGCGATTCGTCGAGCCACAGCCACCTGGCTACTCGACGATCCGGCTCAGCGCGCCATTGCAGAGGCTGACTTTCGGCTGGAGTCAGTGCCGCCCGGCACCTTGCTTCTGGACGAGTGGCAGCAGGTGCCTCAGGTGTGGAACTCAGTTCGTCGTCAGGTGGATGCCGGTGCGCCGCCTGGAAGGTTCATCCTGACCGGGTCGGCCACACCGGTGGATGCCGCGGGCACCCATAGCGGTGCTGGTCGAATCCTGTCGTTGCGGATGCGTCCAATGGCCCTTCATGAACGCGGCCGAGCGGAGCCTGCGCCTGCCGTCTCCATTGGTTCGCTCCTTGAGGGCACCCAGGGCCCATTGATGGGCTCCACGACTTTCACTCTCATGGACTACATGGATGCCATCGTGAGCAGTGGGCTGCCGGGCATCATGCCGGTGGACAACCGCAGGGCCCGTGGGGCGCTCCTGGATGCATATCTGGCTCGGGTCGTGGATCGCGATCTTCCGGATCTGGGCTTTGAGGTTCGTCGTCCAGAGACTCTTCGTCGGTGGTTGGGCGCCTACGCGGCTGCGTCGTCGTCCACTACTTCCTACTCGCGCATCCTCGATGCAACTACGGGTGGTGATGGTGCTCAGCCAGCGAAAACGACCACAATGATCTACCGGGACCACCTCACACGCCTGTGGTTGCTGGACCCTGTTCCGGGGTGGATACCGGCCAACAATCCGATCTCACGCCTCCAACAGGCTCCGAAGCATCAGTTGGCGGATCCTGCGCTGGCTGCTCGGCTCCTCGGGCTTAGTTCTGACACGCTGCTCACCACAGGGCGGCACATGGCTGGGCCGCTGTTTGAGTCGCTGGTGACCTTGGGGGTTCGGGTAGCTGCCCAAGCGGCCGAGGCGAACACCTTCCATCTCCGCTCCAACGCTGGTGAGAAAGAGATTGACCTCATCGTCCAACGGTATGACGGGCGGCTCTTGGCGATCGAGGTGAAGCTTGCGCCTGCCGTGACCGACACTGATGTTCGGCACCTTCGGTGGCTGCGTGATCAGTTGCCGGATCAGGTGGCAGACGTGATCGTGGTCACCACCGGCTCCACGGCGTATCGGCGCCCCGACGGAGTGGGTGTCGTGCCGCTTGCCCTCCTCGGGCCTTGACTCGAGTTGTATTCACCACGTAGCGATACAAGGTTCGCTCATCGAGTAGTCAGGACTACGAAGTCAGGCCATGAGTAGCCTGATGAGATCAGCCAGCGGGTCATCCCCTGTGCGGTAGCTCCGTCCACACGGCGGCGACCTCAGCGTCAGCCTCGACGGCGACATCCCGCATCACGTTCGCGTAGTGGGCGATCGTGTCGAACGCGTCCTGCCCCGAAGAGACGATCCACGCTGTCACGTGTCGATCGCTCACCCGCACAGGCTTTGGGAAGTTGGCTCCGCCCTCGTAGGCGACCCGCTCGCCATCCTCGGTGCTGGACTCGAGACCCTCCCACCAGTTGCCGATAGCCCCCCACAGCGCCGGGCCGTGTTCGTAGGAGTGGAGATCGACCTGCAGTGTCACCGTCGATTCCTCGGTCCAGACCGTGGGCCCGAGGAGGTGCCAGTCGTAGTTCAGCTCGTACTTCTTCGTCACACCCTTCACATTACTCGCACGCTTGCTGAGCAAGCGTGGTGGCAGACCTCCCAGAAAGGTGTAGTGCGATCCGGCTGTGATCAGTAGCATCGCCCCATTCACGGGTTGCCTAGCGCGGCGGCCGGACACCCAGGAGGGCCAATGACAACTGGCGAGCACCCCGTCGCACCACGGCGCAACTCCTTCAGCGGGGCAGTGATGCTGCTGATCGGCCTGCTGGTGGGCATCGCGCTGGCCGCAGCCGCAGGGATCTTCCTCCTCGGCATCGGCTGGGCGACCCCCTTGAAGGCGCAGTCCGTCATCGAGGCCAGCCCCACGCCGTCGCCGTCGATCTCCCAGACCCCGACGGCGGAGCCGGGCAACGGCGAGGTGTCCGACGCCTGCATCCGGGCCGCCGAGTACAACCTCGAGGTGGACGCCGCCGTCGACGAGCTCGCCAAGGGCACCGAGGCACAGGATGCGCGCGTGCTGACCGAGGCCCTCGACCGCCTGCAGCAGGCCCGCGAGACAGCCGACGGTGCCGCTGAAGAGTGCCTCGCACAGGCCGGGCGATGACGGACGCCCCCGCACCCGCTCCGGTCGACGCACCACCCGCCGTCGTCGAAGAGCCGCGCCGCGGCATCATGGCCACCCTTTGGTACGGATACGCCCGCGTCACCGTGGCCCTGCGCTGGCTCATCGTGGTGGGGTGGATCGCCGCTGGCATCGCCGCGACCCTCTACCTGCCGCCCCTCCAAGGCACCTCCAACGACCTTGCGGCCCTCGGCGCCAACGACGACAGCTTCGCCGCCGAGCAACGCTCCATGGAGCTCTTCGGTTTCCCACTGTTGGCCCGCTCCGCCATCGTGCAGCGCAACCCCGACGGCCTACCGGCGTTGGTGCAGGCCGAAGCGGTCATGCGCGGCGTCGCCGTCAGCCAGGGCAAGTACCCGGAAAGCAATCTCTTGGGCGCGATTCCCGTGCCCAATGCCGAGGGGGCGTTCCCCGAAGCCAACGAGCAGAACACCACGGTCGTCACCTATGTCTTCGCGGATCCGTCATTGAATTTCTTCGAGCAGACCGCCGCCGTCGAGGAGTTCGCGGAGCAGCAACTCAAAGATCCTTCCGACGCGTACGTCGGCGTGACCGGGTCCATTCCGGCCCGCGCGGCGCAAGGCTGGGTGCTGAACTCGTACGTGCACATCGTCGAGGTGGTCACCGTGCTGGCGGTGCTGACCATCGTGGCGCTCACCTTCGGCTCCCTCGTCGCCCCACTTCTGACGTTGATCTCGGTGGCCGCGGCGGTGTTCGTCACGCTCGGGGTGTCGGGGTGGGCGGCGCAGCTGCTGGGCGTCGCGATCCCAGCCGATCTCAGGCCGCTCATCGTCGCGCTGCTCCTCGGCATCGTCACCGACTACTGCATCTTCTACCTCGCCGGCCTCCGAACCCGGCTCCGTGAAGGCCACGACAGGCTGGAAGCAGCCCGCTTGGCGACGGCGTCCTTCACGCCGATCGTCACCGTGGCTGGCTTCACGGTGGCGGCGGGCACGGCGTCGCTCCTCGTCGCCGAATCGCCGCTCTTCAGCGGATTCGGGCCGGCGCTGGCGCTCACCGTCCTCACTGGCCTGGTGGTGGCCATCACGCTGGTGCCTGCGCTGATTGCCATCGTCGGCAAGGGCGCGTTCTGGCCGCGCACCTTCGTGGCCGAGCCTGCCAAGGTGCGGGAGCGGCCCTCCATCCTCACCCGCGCCGTCGCCAATCGCGCCTCCGCCTTCTTCTTGGTGCTGCTGACGGTGGCGGGGCTGGGCGTCGCCGCGTATCAGGCGCGCCACATGGAACTTGGCCTTGGCTTCGTCCAGTCGCTGCCGGAGAACACCAGCGCGCATCGCGCCGCCCTTGCCGCCAGCGAGGGCTTCGCGCCCGGCATCATCTCGCCCACGGAGATCGTGTTCGAGGCCCCCGGGATTGGGGAGAAGGCCGACGAGGTGGCCCAGCTCGGTGAAGCCTTGAAGGCGAGGAAGGGCGTCGCCGGCGTGATCGGCCCCGGCGACCTTCCCGCGGCGGACGACGTCGGAGCCTTCACCGCCGAGTCTGGAGACGCGGTTCGCTTCCTGCTGATTCTCGACAGCACACCCCTGGAGGCGACGGCGATCAGCACGCTCGCCGACGTCAAGACCGCGCTTCCCCTGCTCGCCTCCGAGGCTGGGCTCGGTGAGGTCACCACGCACGTCGGAGGCGACACGGCGCTGGCCTCCGGAGTGATCGACGACACGGGCAACGACCTGCTCAGGATTGGCCTCGTGGCCCTTGGGGTGAACCTGCTGTTGTTGATCATCTTCCTGCGCGCGCTGGTGGCCCCGCTGTACCTCCTGGCCTCAAGCGTGCTGGCCCTCGGCGCCACTCTGGGCCTCTCAGTGTTGTTCTTCCAGGGCTTCCTGGGGCATGACTCGCACACGTTCTACGTGCCGTTTGCGGGCTCCGTGCTCCTGCTGTCACTGGGGTCTGACTACAACATCTTCGCCGTCGGCCACATCTGGCAGGAGGCTCGCAAGCGTTCCATGAAGGAAGCGCTGCTCGTCGCCACACCTGAATCCACGCGGGCGATCACGTCGGCCGGCCTTGCCTTGGCTGCCAGCTTCGGCCTTCTCGCACTGGTGCCGCTGGGCCCCTTCCACGAGTTGGGCTTCCTCCTGGGCGTGGGCATCCTGATCGACGTGTTCGTGGTGCGCGCCCTGCTGGTGCCGTCCCTGATCACGCTGGTTGGCCCCGTCAGCAGTTGGCCATCTGGCATCCTTCAGAGGGAGAGACGTTCCCGCCGGAGGAAGGCACATGCAGTTTCCTGAGCAGGCCCCACCGCAGCCGCACGGCAGCCACGCCCTCCCTGCCCCTCGTCGCTCGATCCGGTGGCGCGTGCTGGATTGGGTGATTGGCGCCGTCGCGATGCTCCTCATCCTGCTCCTGGCAGGCTGGTGGTACTGGACATCGATCACTGAGCCAGTGGATGATCCGCGCGCGCCGCTCCCGTCGGTCGTTGCCACCCCGACGCCGGGTGGGCCCATCACGGAGGGTGCACCGCCGTCGGATCTGGCCGACGACGAGGTGTGGCTGGGTGACATCGCCCTCAGCGCCAGCCGTGTCTTCGCGGCAGGCACGCCCCTGCTGGACGTGGTGGGCAGCGGCACCGACGTGACGTCGGGGCGCAAGGGACTCGTCGCGAAGCATCTGGAGTTGACCGCGACGGTGCCATTCCACGTTGTCGCGGCCCAACTCGCGCCCGGCACCACGGTGAGTGCGGCCGACGGCGGTGAGGTGCGCGTCGACACGTTCGTTGAGGTGCTGGGCCGCAAGTTGGCGGTTGGGGCAACTGGAACAGTCGATGTGGTGCGCGGGAAGTTGGTTATGGTGCCCACGTCGATCGACCTGGGAATACCGAAGTTCATCACCGACTTCCTGGGTGACTCCTTGTTGCGGTTGGTCACGATCGAACACGAAATCGAAGGTCTTCCCGACGGTGTCATCCTGCGCACGGTCAACGTGGTGGACAAGGGCTTCCGGGCTCACCTCACGGGCGATAACGTCAAGCTCGTGCAGTGAGCACACGGACGGGAGACGTGGCCGCTACGGCCCACAGGAACTGAGGACCTCCACCATCGCCTTGTGCTCAGTCTGCGTCACCCACAGCCGATACTTCGCCTTGACCGCGACCTGCGTGGCCACGTACTCGCAATGGAAGGCCTCGTTCGGCGGCAACCACGACGCGGCGTCGCGGTGCCCCTTCAGGAAGTTCGTCGGGCCATCGACGGCGAGCAGGTTCAGCGGGTCGTTGGCGAACTCCTGGCGCGTCTCGAAGTCGAGTTCCTGAGCGCCCTTCTGCCAGGCGTCAGCCAGAGCCACCACATGGTCGATCTGGACCTCGGCCGAGGTGACATCGCCGCGAGTGAACGCGATGGTGTTCCCCGTGAAGGGATCTGCCAGCATCCCCGTGACCACCACGCAGTCGCGTGTGCCCGGCCGGTACTCCACGTCCGTGAGGTCGCGGCCCAGCACGTCGTTGCGCTGGTCACAGCCGTTTCCGTCCACGTCCACCCAGCGGTCCCCGAATCTGCTGCGCGAGTAGCCAGCGAGGGGATCACGCTCCTTTATGGGCAACTGCGCCAGCACCGCCGTCGCCGGATGCGGCTCGTTGGTGGGTGTGGGCGCCTCTGGAGTCGCGGTGGCAGGTTCCGCCGTGGGGGGAGGCGCCGTCATGGGGGTTGGTGTTTCGCTGACGACGGTGGGCTCAGGTGCTGGGTCGGCATCTTGAAGCGCCAACCAGATTCCGTGGCCGATCGCGCCCACGACGACGATCACCAGCAAGCCGCCAAGAATACGTTCCACCCAACGGGTGAAGCTCATTGGTGGTCGGCGGCGGCGCATGCCCCATCTTGTCATTCGACGACGACGGGCTCGTCCACGTCGTCGTGTGTGGTCACCCACAGGAAGCCCGCTACCAACAGCCCGAGGGCGAGCAGCCCTGAGGTCAGGATGAAGGGCCAACTGCGGTTCATGCCGGAGAGCCAGCCGCTGATCCAACCGAACGGTGCAGTGGCCAGCATCACGACGGTGCGCTGGATTGCCATGACCCGGGAGCGTTCGAGGCGGTCCACATGAAGCGCGACGAGCGACTCAGCGAGCATGAACATCATGCCGCCGCCGAAGGCGTCGAGCAAGAGGCAACCGGCCAGCATCGCGTAGGTACCGAGCTGGGCCCCGCCGTCGGGCACGGGCGTCGCGACCAGCATCAACTGCCCGGCGAGGTACGCACCGAAGCCGATGAGCGTGGGCGTCTTCAGATGCTTCGAGCGCGTCAGAAGGGGGATGAGGGTGAAGTAGAAAAGCAGCGACAGGAGCGAGCGCACCATGGGAAAGAACGGGAGAAGTTCGTCTGGCACCCCCAAGCGTTGGTTGATGGCCAACTGCCAGAAGGTGTTGTTCACCAGGTACACGGCGCCGACGATGGCCGCGATCACCAGGGAGAAGATGGTGCCCTTCGACCGCACGATCAGGCCCAACACGCCCCGGTACTCCCGCAACAGCCGCCAGATACTGACGCCTTTCGTCTGCTCCATGCGGATCTTCCCCGTGGCCGTCTCCGTGCTGTAGCGCCATAGGAGCCAGATCTTGATCAGCATGATGACGGCGGCATTGACGTAGAGGATGCGCACCGCGAGCTCTAGTCCCAACCCCGAGACCAGGAACGCCGCGATGGGGGCGAACAGGGCGGAGAATTCGCCGGCAGCCTTCACGAGCGAGTAGACCCGGGGGATCTCGCGGCGGTCGACGTCCTCCACCAGCAGGCAATCCCACGAGTTCTGCGTGACCTGCCACGCGCCGTTGATCACAGCGGCGGCGAGGAACCACCAGAAGTTCTGCGCGAGCGCCCAGATCACACACGGGATCACCCAAGCGATGATGTCCCACACCGCCGTTGTCATCCGGCGGCCCATCTTGTCGGTGATCACGCCGCTGAGCAGGCCGAACACCACCTGGGAGAGGATCGAGATGGTGGCGAGCAGCCCGATGTGCTCGTCGTGGACCCCCAGCGCCAGCATGAACACCGATGCATAGGGCAGGACGAGCATCATGGACAAGCCCCAGAGCGGTTCGGTGTAGACCGAGGCGCGGCCGTTGCCGCGCAGACCGATGAGGGTCCGAATCATGGGGTTACGCACGAGCGAACTCTAGGTCCTACGTTGGGATTGAGGTACACGAGGTACTCGTCACTCGCCACGCCGCATCATCCTCTTGAGGCGGTCCCACTCGGCAGGCGACATGGCCGGGTTGCCCATCAGAACCTCCCCTGGTTTGACGTTGCGACTCACGACGGCGCCAGTACCGATGACCGCGCCGTCCCCGATGGTGCGCCGATGGCCGGGGCGGCCGTTGTTGATCACGGCCCCCGGTGCGACGAGGACATTGGCGCCGATCTCGACATGCCCCAGCACCATGGAGCGCATTCCCAACGTGGTGAACTCTCCAACCCTGACCTCCTCTGCCAGCATGTGGCTGAAGGCGATCACGCCGCGCGCCAGGTTCACACCGGGCAGGATTCGCGTGGTGCTCGAGATGATGACCCCTTCACCAAATGTGGTGAAGGGGTGCACCCACTGCGGGTCACCCGGTAGGCCGATGATCCTCCGCCCAGCCGCGATCACTCGCTCCCAGAGCATTCGTCGATCAGCGGGCAGGTGGATGGGAATCAACACGGGCAGCCCCGGATATGTGTCGATCTCCTCAAACACGATCACGGGCTTGCCGTCTGGGGCGATGCGAGGAGTGGTGGGGTCATCGTTGATGTACGCGGCAATTTCGCTGCGACCGCCGCTCTGCTGCATCCCTTCCCAAGCCGCGTATGAGCAGGTGCCACTGTTCCCGTAGACGAGCACCCGCTCCGAGCCCGGGTCTCCCATCACCGCTGTCATGGGCAGGAGCATACAAGCGCCCCGCAGTGTTGAACACAGGATTGTTGCGGGGGATTGGTACGATTCTTGTGCGCTTGGGGACGCCGCGGAGATTACTTCATCAGAAGGAGCCCACCGGTGTCTCATGAGCTAGACCCGAAGCACCAGGATTGGATCCTGGATCCGGCGTGGTACTTGGCCCGCTACCCGGACGTCGAGACCTTCGGCGGCACCCCCTGGGAGCACTATGTGCATCTCGGCGACGGTGAGGGCCGCCAGCCTGGTCCCCTGTTCGATCCGGAGTTCTACACCCGCTGCTACCTCCCGCTCGAAGGCACCCATCCTGGCCGACACTACATCGTCGACGGGCGCCCCATCGGGCTGCTGCCAGCGCCGCAGCCCCGGTCCGCGGACGAGAGCAGGCGCGCCATGCGGGCCGCGCTCTATCCGCAACGCCCGCCCATCATCCTGATCGGCCATGACGCCCAGCGGGCAGGCGCCCCCATCCTCCTGCTTGGCCTCGCCAGCCACTATCGGTTGCTGGGCTACAAGCCCGTCTTCATCCTGCGCAGCAGCGGCCCCCTCGACAGCGACTTCCGCGCGCTCGGCACGGTCTTCGTGCTCGCCGAGGGCTGGAACCTCGAGGGGCTGGCCGCGGCCATCCCAGCCGGCGTGCCGATCATCGGCAACACCGGCTGGAGCTCGTTGGTGATGGATGAGATCTCCGACGAGGGGCCCAGGCTGCTCTTGATCCACGAGATGGTCGATTACCTCCGAGAACATGACCTGCTGCGCTCCGTGGCCCGTAGGCAGATGGTCACGGTGGCCATGCCGTCGATGGTGGGGCCGCTCGAGCGAGCCTTGGCCGAGGTCTCAAGCACCGTGCCGAAGGTGGTCTGCGTGCGTCCGGGCCTCCAGACGTCGCAGCCCACTCGTCGGGCGGTGGCCGCGGTCCGCCGGGAACTGACGCAGCGCTGGGGCGCTCATGTGGACGTCTTCATCGGGGCGGGATACGCGGATCGGCGCAAGGGCTTCGACCGATTCCTCCAGGCCGCGCGGAGCATCGCCCAGCTACACCCAGCGGCGGCGTTCGTGTGGCTGGGGGAGCTGTCGTCGTGGGCCAAGGGCTTGGCCGATGAGGCGACCTCGAAGGGGCTGCGGCTCCATCTCCCCGGCTTCCGGAAGGACGCCACCGCCTGGTACGCCGCCTCCCAGATGTACCTGCTGACCTCGCGGCAGGATCCCGGCCCCACCACCTGCATGGACGCCGCCCGAGCCGGCGTTCCCTTCGTCGGATACCGCAGCGATCTCGGCATCCTCAGCCTTGAGGCCGAGTTGAAGGGAACCGCGATGTTCGTCCCAGACGACGACGTGGACGTCTTCGCGCGGCGTGCCCTGGAGGTTCTGGCCACGGAATCGCCGCACGCCCGGCAGGACAGAGCCCACTACATCGCCAAGGTCACCGCCTTCTCCCGCTACGCAGATGCGATCGTGGACACGCTGTGGGATGCGCACGGTTTCCGACGCCCAGGCCGCGCCCTCTCGTCGATCCGCCGACGTTTGGGGTGGGCCCGGAGCATCAAACACGCGCTCCACTACGGGCCGCCCGCCCTCCTTCAGCGGTTGGAGCACAGCACCGGCCTCCCCTTGCAGCAGCTGAGTGGGGCAAGCCGGCTGCCCTCACTGGCGGGTGATCAGCGCAGTATTCAGCTCGCCCTCTACGCCCCAGGAGCAGGGAACGCCCCCAACGACGCCCTGCGCTCCGTCAAGCAGGTGGCTGCACTGGAGGCGGGAGACCGGGCGTGGATCACGGAGCCGAGCCTGCTGGTCGACGCCCGCTTCCCCGTTGATCTGTACCTGATTCGCACCCCTCTGGCCGACGGCGTCACGTGGGACGCCACGCACAGCCTCGTTCTGGAGCATCGCTCCAGCATCGCCAACCTCACCCAGTACTCCACCGCGAACCTCCCGGCGTGGGTGCGCCAGGGTGCCCGCCCGCCACACACTGGCTGCGGCCCGCGGCTCGCACCTCCGCCCCCAGATCGACGGTGCGGCTGCCAGCCGCCAGCACAGGCACCGACCTTTCGGTGGGCATCATCATCCACCTGTACTACGCCGAGCTCGCCCCCACCTTGCTGAAGGCCATCGACCGCGTGCCGGCCCCGGTGAGGCTCTACGTCTCCACGGACGTGGAGGCCAAGGCTGCCTCAATCAGAAGGGATCTGCCGGGAGCCGACGTGCGCGTGGTACGCAACGTGGGCCGCGATGTCTACCCCAAGCTCTTCGCCTTCCGTGACGCCCACGCCCACCACGACGTCGTCCTCCACCTGCACGGGAAGCGCTCACCGCATTCCCGGGACCTGGAGAAATGGTTGGACCAGATCATGTCTTGCCTGGTGCCCTCCACTGAGCGGGTGCAGCAGATCCTCACGATGTTCGCTTCGGATCCGAAGCTCGGCATGGTCAGCCCGGAGCCGTTCGCAGGCATCCTGCCCAGCTACGGGTGGGGGCCCAACCGGGTGCTCGCAGAGGCGCTGTTGTGGGAGCGTGGCTGGGGCCGCCTGCCGCATCAGGTGCAGTTCCCCGCCGGAAGCATGTTCTGGGCCCGGCCCGCGGCGCCCCAGCCCATCTTCGATCTCGACCTGCCGGCTGAGGCCTTCACCGAGGGCGCCACCGCGCTGGATGGTTCGCTCGCGCACGCCGTCGAGCGGTTGGTGGGCGTCGCACCCGGGGTCGCTGGCTACAAGCAGGTGTTCGTCGGTGTCGAGGGCCGGGCCACTACTCGGCGGAAGGCAGCCGGCTGAGGTCCACCCACCGTCGGAAGGACTCGCTGACGCCCAGCACCTCCTGATACGTGCCGGACACGCTGAACGCCCCATGCTCCAACACCGCGACGATGTCGACGGAGCGCAGCGTGGAGAGCCGGTGCGCGATCACGACGAGGGTGAGCTCCTCGGGTGCTTCGGCGATGGCCCGTTCGATGCGCACCTCGGTGTCGTTGTCCAGGGCCGAGGTGGCCTCGTCGAGCACGATGAACGGCGTTCCCCGGTACAGGGCGCGGGCGATGGCGATGCGCTGGCGCTGACCACCGGACAGCCCCACCCCGCGTTCTGGGAGGATGGTGTCGAGGCCTTGCGGTAGCCCCAGCACCAGATCGTCCAACTGGGCCTGTGAGGCGACCAGCCGCACCTTCTTCTCGTCGGGCTCCACCCCCATGTCGAAGACGATGTTGTCGCGCAGCGTTGCCTCGGCGATGTACGGGTCCTGCGGCACGATGGACACGTTCTGGCGCCACGCCTTCTCGGCCCCCAGGATGGGTTGACCATCGACGAGCACCCGGCCTCGGTCTGGGCGCTGCAGCCCGCTCACCACATCCGCGAGCGTGCTCTTCCCCGCACCACTCAGCCCCACCAACGCGATCTTTGCGCCCTTGGGCACGGTGCCGTTGACGCCGGTCAACACCCACGGCTCATCTTCGCTGTACCGGAACCACAGATCCTGCAGCTCGATGCTGTGGGTGAACGTTATGGGCGGGGGGAACTCAGCGATCGTCTCGGGCGCGGGTGTCTTCAGATCTGCCGACACCTCGCTCACCGCGGGCAGGGCTCCCCGCAGGCCGCCGTAAGCACCGAGCAGCCGGGTGAGGCTGGGCAGCATCCGGAACGCGACCACGACGACGGCGCCGAGCGCCGCAGTGGCCGTTGGGTCGTCACTGGCGACTGTCAGCGTGGCGACGGCCACCGCCACCAGGAAGATCGTTTCGATGAGGTAGCGCGGCAGTTCGTTGAGGAAACCTGCCACCTGGCTGGCCTTGGCGTTGAGCAGCGCTGCCGCCGAGTGGTGCTCCAGGACCTTCTCCTGCGTGCCGCGCAGGCGCAACTCCTTGAAGCTGCCCAGGGAACGCAGGATGAGGCGGTAGTTCTCCTGGGAGGATTCGAGCCGCACCTTGCCTGCCGCCTTCGCTATCCCGGCCACCACGAACACCACCATGGGCAGGCCGAAGGCCACGCCCAGCAGCAGCGGAAGGGCTGAGTTGGGCATCACGACGATCAGCACGATGGCCATCGTCACCACGGTGAGCAGCTCCGTGATGATCGTCACAGCGTTGACCACCACGCCGGAATAGACCATGGACACTCCCGTGCCCAGGCGGCGCAGCGCCACCGGCGTGCTGCGCTCCACGTGTTCAGCATGGCTGGCGCTCAGATAGCGTCGCAGCAGCGCGTTGCCCGTGGCGGCCTCGCCGCGATGGATCACGCCCAGCACCCAGTAGCGAAACGCCGCCCCGGCCACGTCCTTCAAGACGAACACACCCACGACGAGCAGCGTGAGCCGCACCAGCAGCTCCCGCCGGGTGTCTGCTCCCAGCCACTCGCCCACCTGGCCCGCGAAGTTCATGGGCATGCCGCCCATCAACAGCGCCATCAGGCCAGGCACCAGGATGGCAGCGAACATCTCTGCGGCCGAGAGGATCAATGAACCGGCCAGAATGATCCCCAGCCGCACACGCATCCCCTTGTCAAACAAGAGCCACACGTCGCGAATCACACCGTGATGCTACTACGGGCCCACGCAGCCCACCCCGTCCGTAGACTCCCTGACATCGCCACCCACGAGGAGCTGCTGAGCATGACCACGACCATCCATCTGCGCGCCGACGGAGTCTCGCTGGTACTGATGTCCGACGGCGGGCTCCCCGAGGTCAGGCACTGGGGCGCCGACCTCGGCGAGCTCACCGAAGCCGACGTCGCCACCATGCTGGCCGTCACCTCCTTCACCGCAGAGCTCAACAACGTGCAGGCGCCCCTACGCGTGGCGCTCATGCCGGAAGGCCGCTGGGGTTGGGTGGGCACACCGGGCCTCGTCGGGTCGCGTCGGGGCCGCGGCTGGACGCCCGCATGGCAGCTCGACGGCGTGACCCTCGACGGCGCCACGCTTGGCGAGGGCCTCACCACCGCGGGGCCGGCGTCGGTGGAATTCGAGCTCTCGGCCCACGACGCCGGGCTCGCCCTGACCCTCCGCGTTGAGCTCCTGCCGGAGGGGCTCGTGAAGGCCCAGGCCAGCCTCACGAACATGGCCGACGACGAGTACACCGTCGATCAGCTCACCCTGGCCATGCCCATCCCCAACCGTGCGGGCGAAATCCTCGACTTCGGCGGCCGCTGGGGCATGGAACACGCCCCGCAGCGCTTCGAGTTGACCATCGGCACGCACCGCCGCGAGGGTCGCCGAGGCCGCACGGGGCCGGATACCGCCTACGTGCTGAGCGCCGGCGAGCAGGGCTTCGGCTATGACTCAGGTGAGCTCTGGGCCGTGCACACCGCTTGGTCCGGCAACCACCTCCACTACGTGGAGCGGGTCATGCCCGGCGCCCAGGTGGTGGGCGGCGGCGAGCTGCTGCTCCCCGGCGAAGGGCTCTTGGCAAGCGGCGAGACCTACACATCGCCGTGGGTGTTCTTCAACCATGCGGTGGGGCTTGACGGCCAGGCGGGTCGCTTCCACCGCTACCTGCGCTCGCTGCCGTCGCACCCCGCCAGCCCTCGCCCGGTCACGCTGAACTCCTGGGAGGCTGTGTACTTCGAGCACAACGCCGATCATCTGCGGCAGCTGGTGGACCGCGCCGCGGAGGTGGGGGTTGAGCGCTTCGTGCTCGACGACGGCTGGTTCGGATCACGCCGCCACGAGCAGGCCGGGCTGGGCGACTGGGTGGTGAGCCCGGATGTGTATCCCGAGGGGCTGCATCCGCTCGTCAATCAGGTGCGCAGCCACGGCATGCAGTTCGGTATCTGGTTCGAGCCCGAGATGATCAACCCAGATTCGGACTTGGCGCGCGCCCACCCGGAATGGATCCTGCAGCCCGAGGGTCGCCTGCCCGTCGAATGGCGCTTCCAGCAGGCCCTCAACATCGCCATCGAGGGTGCCTATCAGCACGTGCTGGGCCAGATGTCGGCCATCCTCACCGAGTACGCCGTCGACTATGTGAAGTGGGATCACAACCGCGACCTCGTGGACGCAGGCAACGCGCTCGACGGCGGGCGCCCAGGTGTTTCGGCCCAGACCCGCGCCTACTACCGGCTGCTCGACGAGTTGCGGGAGCGGCACCCCGCCGTCGAGTTTGAATCCTGCAGCTCGGGCGGCTCACGCATCGATCTGGAGGTCATGCAGCGCGCCCAACGTGTGTGGGTCTCGGACAACAACGACCCGCAGTCGCGCCAATCCATGCTGTGGTGGACGGGCCAGCTGCTGCCGCTGGAACGGATGGGCAGCCACATCGCCGCCGGCCGCTCGCATCAGACCAACCGGGTCCACGACATCGACTACCGGGGCGCCACCGCCCTCTTCGGGCACCTCGGCATCGAGTGGGACATCATGCAGGCCACCGACGAGGAGCTCGCCCACCTGAAGTTCTGGGTGGAGTTCTACAAGCAGCGCCGCGACCTGCTGCACTCGGGTCGCCTCGTGCGGGTCGACATGAGCAACCGCAACATGTTCCTGAAGGGCGTGGTTTCGCCTGAACGTGCGCTGTTCAGCTTCGCCGTGGTGGACGAGCCGATGATGCCCGAGCTGGGCGAGATCCGCCTCCCCGGGCTGGAGCCGGACTCGCGCTACAGGCTGACGCTGGTGGGGCTCGACATCGAGTTGGGCGTCATGACCGGCCGACAGTTGGCGACGGCGGGCATCAGGCTGGCTGGTCGCTACCCGGGTGTGGCCATGGTGATCGATGTGGAGCGCGTCTGACGGGTGGTTTCCCAGGCCAGGAAGATCAGGTAGGCGGCTGCCCACAGCAGGTAGCTGTTGCCCAAGACACCGTAGCCGCAATGCAGAACGCCCGCCCCTGTGGGGGCGGGCGTTCGAGCGGTCAGCCGTTCAGGACGCGGCGGGCGCCGGAGAAGGGCATCGAATCCACGTTGGCGATGCGCACACCGGTGCGGGGGTTGGCCGCGTCGACGATCTTGCCGTTGCCAATGTAGATGGCCACGTGGCTGACGGGGGAGTAGTAGAAGACCAGGTCTCCGGGCTGCAGCTGGCTGCGCGACACCTTGGTGCCGACGGAGGTCTGCGAACGCGAGGAGCGGGGCAGGTCAACGCCGATCTGGCGGTAGGCCCAAGAAGTGAGGCCGGAGCAGTCGAAGGAGCTGGGGCCGGAGGTGGCGTGGCGGTACCGGCTGCCCACCTTGGACAGCGCGAAGTCAACCACCTGCTGGCCGGTATTGCTCTGGATGGGCTGCTCGACGGGGGCATCCGCCTGTGCGGGGGCGGCCTCAGGGATGGTGTTGACGGCGGGCACGGAATCCGTCGAGAACAACACGATGTTGTTGATGACCCAGTCCGTGTTGGTCTTGTAGGTGCCGGTGGCCGTCTCGATGATGGTGGTTTCGGCCCAGGAGCGGCAGGCGCCGCGGCCGGTGGCGGGGGTGTCGCACTCGGTGCGCCACTGACGCCCGTCTTCGGCAGTCCACTCGCCGGTGTTGGCCAGCGGGTTCGCGCCCCACGCCTCGCGGCTGGAGGGCAGGTAGGTGAGGGTGTTGAACACCCAGCCTTCGTGCTCGACGAAGCGCCCGTTGTGCTGGACAACCGTCTTGGCCCAGATGTTGGTCTTGCAGCGCACCACCTCGGTGGAGTACATCTCGCACTCGGTCTGCCAATGGCGACCGTTGATGAGGTGGGTGCCAGGCTGCGTGTAGACGCGGTTGTCATCCGCCTGTGCGTTGCCGGCGTTGGCCACGCCCAGCGTGACCGCCATGACGGTGATCACCAGGAGGTGGAGAACTCGCTTGAGCATGAGGTGGGGGCCTTCCAGAAGACTGCTTCCGGAATACTAAGCAACTCTTCCTGAGAAATCCAAATCCTTTTCTCAGGAAACTGGCAACTTGGCGGTACTTCGCCCGCTCGAGAGCCTCGGCGGGGGCCCTTGATTGCTGAGAGCTCTCAGCCTGCGTGGGGCGCCTCGGGAAGATGCTTGTCTGCGACCCCCTGCTTGATGGCCTCGACGGCGTCCGCCTGGGTGGCCTTGGGTGCGTGCCCGACGTCGCCGTCGTGCTTCTTGCCGAACG
Organism: Propionibacteriaceae bacterium; assembly: GCA_030538315.1. Taxonomy (GTDB): domain Bacteria; phylum Actinomycetota; class Actinomycetes; order Propionibacteriales; family Propionibacteriaceae; genus Arachnia. Next base: position 6,190 of record JAUNUF010000035.1, on the reverse strand, counting down.
GCAGCAGGTGCATGATCAGCACCACCACGGCGCCCACGATGATGCCCAGCAGCGCAGAGAACAGCGTGTTGACGAGCCAGCCGATGAAGCCGCCGCCCACGGCCACCTCAAGGCCGTGCACGAAGTCATGGATGGGGCTGAAGCCCAGCTCGTGCATGCCCACCAGGAGGATGTGGCCGCCCACCCACAGCATGGCGGCGATGCCCACGGTGGAGAGGACCTTCATCACGATGGGCATGGCCTTGACCAGGCCCTCGCCCAGGGCGCGCGTGTTCTCCTTCGTGGCGAGCTTGAGGCCCACGTCGTCCATCTTCACGATCAGCGCGACGACGCCGTAGACCAGTGCCGTGATGGCCAGCGCCACGACGATGAGGGTGGCCGCCCGCATCCAGATGGACACGTCCTTGGCCAGCTCGTTGTTGGAGATCACCATGATCTCTGCCGACAGGATGAAATCCGTGCGGATGGCGCCGGAGGTCATCTTCTTCTCATGATCTGCGCCCTTGACCACGGCGGGGGCGGCCTTGGACTTGCTGTGGCCGCTGACGCTCTCCCAGATCTTCTCCGCTCCCTCGAACACCAGGTACAGGCCGCCCAGCATGAGAAGGGGCGTAAGGATCCACGGGATGAAGGTGCTGAGGATGAGGATGGCGACGATGATGATCGCCTTGTTGAGAATTGAGCCCTTCGCGATCTTCCAGATCACGGGCAGCTCGCGATCTGGGGTGAACCCGTCCACGTAGCGCGGCGTCACGGCGGCGTCGTCGACGATGACGCCCACGGCCTTGGTGCCAGCCTTGCCCGCCATCGCAGCCACGTCGTCGACGGAGGCGGCGGCAGCGCGCGCGATCGCGGCGATGTCGTCCAGGAGTGCTGCGAGTCCGCCTGCCATGGCGCACCTTTCTACGTGAGGAACACGCAGAGTCTAGGGCCTTTGCCGGGCAAGCTCTAGGAGGCCGAGAGCATGGACACCCAACGACGCAGGATCGGTTCGAGGCGTCCGTGGAGCCTGAGGGTGGCCACGTCGTCGCCGCGAGTGACGCCGTCGTTGACGATGATGACGTCTCGGCCCTCGCGCGCGGCGCGGCGGGCGAACCGCAGGCCGCTCATGACTGTGAGGCTGGAGCCAAGCACGAGCAGGGCGTCGGAGTGGGTGAGGATGCGGTGCGCCTCCTCCACCACCTCGCGGTGCGCGTTCTCGCCGAAGAACACCACATCTGGCTTGAGCATGCCGCCGCAGATGGGGCAGTTGGGGTAGACGAAGTCATGCGTGCGGTCCACCTCGGCATCGCCGTCGGGGGCCTGGCTGGCGTCTGCCGCCAGCTGCTCGAGGTGCTCGGCGAAGCGGGGGTTGAGGGCAAGGAACTGGCTTTGGAGGAGTTCGCGATCGAAGAGGTGGTCGCATTCGAGGCAGATCACGCGGGAAAGCGCGCCGTGGAGGTCGACGACGGGGCGGGACCCGGCGGCCTGATGCAGGCCGTCGACGTTCTGCGTGACGATCCCAGTCAGCGGGGTGAGCTGCCCAAGCTCGGCCAGCAGGTGGTGGGCAGGGTTGGGGCGGGCCGCCGCGAACGAACGCCAACCGACGGTGGAGCGCGCCCAGTACCGGCGGCGGCTGAGATCCGAGCCCACGAACTCCTGGTACATCATCGGGGAGCGCGGCACGGCGTCGCGGCCGCGGTAATCCGGTAGGCCAGAGGCAGTGGACATGCCCGCGCCGGTGAGCACCATGGTGGGGCGCCCTCGGAAGAGCTCAGCGGCGGCGGCGAGGTCGTCGTCGTGCGATGTGCGGCCGAAATCCCCGGTGCCTGGCCCCCACGCTGCGGTGTTGGGGAGAGCGACGGCGCCGTCCACCGCGGTGCGGAACCACCCGCCAACATCCTGAGTCATGCGTCTAACCTAAACGTGCGCGCCAATGTCCTCCAGTCGGACGCACCCCCCGCTTTTCGAGGGGGGTGAGGGCAACTGAGGACATCCGCGCGCAGCGTTGGGCCTTGTCGTCGAGCGCGCGTCTCATCTGAGTGGCACCGTTAGCAATGGGCTGGCCAGTTGGCAGTACCTTTCTCCCATGAGTGCTGAGACAACCGCGCCCAAGAAGTTCACCTTCGGGCTCCTCCCGCAGATCGTCGTCGCCATCGTGCTGGGCGTCCTGCTGGGCACCGTGATGCCCGATTGGGCCACGCGCATCTTCGTGACGTTCAACGGCCTGTTCGGCCAGTTCCTGGGCTTCGCGATCCCGCTGATCATCCTCGGCCTCATCGCGCCGGCGATCGCGGATCTCGGCCGCGGCGCGGGCAAGTGGCTCGCGATCACCGCGGGCATCGCCTACCTCTCCACGCTGGTCGCGGGGTTCATGGGCTACGGCGCCTCCATGCTGGTGCTGCCGCGCGTGCTGCCCGCGGACGGCGCAGAGGCCCTCGCCAACCCCGACGATTCGCTGCTCAAGCCTTTCTTCGAGCTGCCCATCCCGCCGCTCTTCGGCGTCACCACCGCCGTCGTGCTGGCCTTCGTGGTGGGCATCGCGCTCACCGTCATCGACGGCGGCGGCCTGCTCCGCGGCTTCCGTGAGCTGCGCGAGCTGGTCAACTGGGTGATCTCCAAGATCATCATCCCGCTGCTGCCCATCTACATCTTCGGCATCTTCCTCAACATGACCCAGGGCGGCCAGGTGGCCACCGTCATCCTCACGTTCCTGGGCGTGGTGGTGTTCGTCTTCATCCTGACGTGGATCATGCTGGTGCTGCAGTTCGCCGTCGCTGGCGCCGTCTCCGGCAAGAACCCGTTCAAGATGCTGAGCACCATGCTCCCGGCCTACGCGACGGCGCTGGGCACCTCGTCGTCGGCCGCCACCATCCCGGTGACGCTGCGTCAGGCCATCAAGATGGGCGTCTCGCAGCCGGTTGCCGCGTTCGCCATCCCGCTGTGCGCCACCATCCACCTGGCCGGCTCGATGATCAAGATCACCTGCTTCTCGATCGCCGTGATGATGCTGTCTGGCGCCGCGATTGAGCCGGGCCTGATGGTCGCGTTCATCTTCATGCTGGGCATCATGATGGTCGCCGCCCCGGGCGTGCCCGGCGGCGCGATCATGACCGCCGTCGGCCTGCTCTCCTCGATGCTCGGCTTCACCGAGGCCCAGGTGGGCCTGATGATCGCCACCTACATCGCCATCGACTCCTTCGGCACCGCCACCAACGTGACGGGCGACGGCGCCATCGCCGCCATCATCGACAAGCTGGTGCGCTCCTCCAAGAGCACCGACGAACTCGAGGAGGAGGCCGCGACGAAGGCCGAGGTCGAGGCAGCCGACGCCCTCGCCTGACCCGTAGCAGTCGAACGCTCCCCGCCCGTGAATCATCACGGGCGGGGAGCGTTTTCGTTGGCATCACACTTTGTTCCTCGGTGGCGTTACACTGGTGGGAATAGTTGAACCCTAAACTTTGTTGGAGTGGGCATGGACATCGACTCTCTCGAATTCGGCATCGACACCTTCGGTGACGTCACCGCCGCCCCCGACGGCACCCTTCTCCCGCATGAGCTGGTGGTGCGCAACGTCGTCGACGAAGGCGTGCTGGCGGATCAGGTGGGCCTGGATGCCATCGGCATCGGCGAGCACCACCGCGACGACTTCGCCGTCTCCTCCCCGGAGATGGTGCTGGCCGCGATCGGCGCCCGCACCGAACGCATCAAGCTCGCCTCCGCGGTGACCGTCCTCAGCTCCGACGACCCGGTGCGCGTGTGGGAGCGCTTCTCCACGCTCGACGCCATCAGCGCCGGCCGCGCCGAGATCGTCGTGGGCCGCGGCTCGTTCATCGAGTCCTTCCCGCTGTTTGGCTACGACCTGCAGGATTACGAGGCGCTCTTCGAGGAGAAGCTGGCCATGTTCGCCCAGCTCATCCAGGGCGGCGTGCAGAACTGGGAAGGCAAGCTGACGCAGAGCCTCGAGAACGTTGAGCTGTTCCCCACGATGGATCGCACGCTCAAGACGTGGGTGGCCGTGGGCGGCAGCCCGCAGTCGGTGGTCCGCGCCGCCAGCCACGGCCTGCCGCTGATGCTGGCCATCATCGGTGGGCCTACCGCAAGGTTCGCGCCGTTTGCTGAGCTGCACCGTCGGGCTCTGGAGGAGATGGGCAAGGAGCCGCAGCCCATCGGTTACCACTCCTACGGCCACGTGGCGCCCACCGACGAGGAGGCCCTGGAGCAGCTGTACCCCGCGTGGCTGGAGCAGAACCGTCGGATCGGCGGCGAGCGCGGCTGGGGCAACATGGGCCGGGAGCACTTCGATCAGGAAGCCGCCTACGGCTCCATGGCCACCGGCGCGCCCGAGAGCGTGGCTCGCAAGATCGCCGACGGCATGAAGGCGCTGGGTGCCACCCGCTTCCACCTGAAGGTGTCGGCCGGCCGCCTCTCCCACGAGGCGATCATGCGCTCCATCGAGCTGTACGGCACCGAGGTGGTCCCGCTCGTGAAGGACATGCTTTCGGCCAGCTGACCTGCGGGCGGCGGTGCTAGCGTCGGGTACATGACAGAAACCCGACGCAGCACGCCGCTCGACGCCATCGCAGATGAGTTCGTCGACACGCTGGCACAGCTCTCGCCCACGGCGGCGACCCACTGGGGCATCCCTGGTTCAGACCACCTCCTCGACGACTTCTCGCCCGCCGGCTACGACGCCCAGGCCAGCGCGGTGCGCGATGTGCTGGCCAAGGTGCGCCAGACGCCACCGCAGGATGAGATCGACGAGGTGACCGCCGCCGCGATGGAGGAGCGGCTCGGCCTGGAGCTCGAGCTGCACGAGGCTGGCGAGAACTACGCGACGCTCAACAACCTCGCCTCTCCGCTGCAGACCATCCGCGACATCTTCGACCTCATGCCCACTGACACGCAGGAGCAGTGGGAGACCGTCGGCGAGCGCATGGCCAACGTGCCCGGCGCCGTCGACGGCTACATCGAGTCGCTGCAGTACGCCGCCGCACAGCCCGACGGTCCGTTCCCCGCGATCCGCCAGATCGAGATTGGCATCAAGCAGGCCGAGGAACTGGCCGGCGGAGGTTCCTTCTGGACGACGTTCGCCCAGTCCGCCGAGGTGCCCGACGCCACGTCGGCCGCGCTCCTTCGCAGTGCTGATGTGGCTCGCGAGGCCTACGGTCGTCTGGCTGAGGCGCTGCGTGAGCTCGCTCCGCGCGCCCCGAAGGACGACGCCGTCGGCCGCGAGCGCTACCAGCGGTTCTCGCGCTACTTCCTGGGCGCCCGCATCGATCTCGACGAAACCTACGAGTGGGGTCGCGAGGAGTTGGCCCGCATCGTCGCGGAGCAGGAGACCACCGCGGTGCAGCTCTACGGCGAAGGAACCTCGCCTGAGGAGGCGATGCGTCGCCTCGACGACGACATCAACCGCCAATTGCACGGTACCGACGCCCTGAGGCGGTGGATGCAGGAGACCTCGGATCAGGCCGTGGCAGAACTGGCCGACGTCCACTTCGACATCCCAGAGCCGGTCCGGAAGCTGGAGTGCATGATCGCGCCCAGCCAGACGGGTGCCATCTACTACACCGCGCCGTCGGATGACTTCTCGCGGCCCGGCCGCATGTGGTGGTCCGTGCCACAGGGCGTCGAGAGCTTCGGCACTTGGCGCGAGAAGACCACGGTCTACCACGAGGGCGTGCCCGGCCATCACCTGCAGTTGGCGCAGACCATCTACCGCTCCGAGCTGCTCAACAAGTGGCGCCGCCTCGTGTGCTGGGTCTCGGGCCACGGCGAAGGTTGGGCGCTCTACGCCGAGCGCCTCATGGCGGATCTGGGCTACCTCGACGACCCGGGAGATCGGATGGGCATGCTCGACGCCCAGCGGATGCGCGCTGCCCGCGTCGTGCTCGACATCGGGGTGCACCTCGGGAAGGAAGCCCCGGAGACCTGGGGCGGCGGCACGTGGGACGAGCCCAAGGCCTGGGAGTTCTTCAAGGCCAACGTCAACATGGCGGAGGAGTTCCTGCGCTTCGAGCTGGACCGCTACCTCGGCTGGCCCGGGCAGGCGCCGTCGTACAAGGTGGGCCAGCGGCTGTGGGAGCAGGCCCGCGACGAGGCCGCCACTCGTGCGGGGGAAGCCTTCGACATCAAGGCCTTCCACCGTCGCGCCCTCGACCTCGGCTCGGTCGGCCTCGACACCCTCCGCGAGGCCCTCGGCTGACAA